>NZ_JBHSFP010000026.1:0-135467 GCF_042654065.1 Sphaerisporangium dianthi
GTGCCCGCCACGCGCGCCCCGGTCGTGGCGCCGGCGGCCGGAGAGCCGGCGCGGGAGCCGCGGTGGGGTGAGCCGGTCCGGGGGCCGCAGCGGGCACGCGCGGCGGCGCAGGCCGCCCACCTCGGGCTGCCGCCGCTGGCGACCACCACCATCGGTTCCTTTCCCCAGACCGCGGAGCTGCGCGCCGCCCGCGCCGAGCTGGCCGCCGGGCGGTTGAGCGTGCGCGACTACGAGGAGCGGGTCCGCCGGGAGATCCGCCAGGTGATCGCGTTGCAGGAGCGGCTCGGCCTGGACGTGCTGGTGCACGGCGAGCCTGAGCGCAACGACATGGTGCAGTACTTCGCCGAGCATCTGGAGGGCTTCGCGGTCACCCGGCACGGCTGGGTCCAGTCGTACGGATCTCGGTGCACGAGGCCGCCCATCTTGCACGGCGACGTGCGCCGTCCCGAGCCGATCACGGTGCGCTGGACCCGGTACGCCCAGTCGCTGACCGGCAAACCGGTCAAGGGCATGCTCACCGGGCCGGTGACCATCGTCGCGTGGTCGTTCGTCCGCGACGACCTGCCGCTGCCGCGGGTGGTCGCCCAGGTGGCCGACGCCATCCGCGGGGAGGTGGGCGACCTGGAGGCCGCCGGCGCGGCCATCATCCAGGTGGACGAGCCCGCGCTGCGCGAGCTGATGCCGTTGCGGGACTCGGGCCGGGCGGCCTATCTGGAGTGGGCCGTGGGCGCCTACCGGTGGGCCACCTCCGGCGTGGCCGACCGCACCCAGATCCACACCCACCTGTGCTACTCCGACGCCGGGCAGATCCTGGAGGCGATCGACGCCCTGGACGCCGACGTCACCAGCGTGGAGTCGGCCCGCTCCGGCGGGCGTGTCCTGGCCGAGCCGGCCGTGGCCGCGTTCGCCCGCGGCCTTGGTCCCGGGGTGTACGACATCCACTCCCCGCGCGTGCCGGAGGTCCGGGAGGTGGCCGCGGGAATCGAGGCGGCGCTGCGCGCGCTGCCGGCCGCGAGGGTGTGGGTGAACCCCGACTGCGGGCTGAAGACCCGCACCTACGAGCAGGTGGAGGCGGCGCTGGCCGGCATGGTCGCCGCCGCCCGCCAGGTCCGCGCGGCCGCAGGCGATGCGGGGCGCGGCGAGGGCGGGGCGATGACCGCGGGGGGCGGGGCCGCGTCAGCGCTCGCCGGGGGTGAGGGCGCGTTGCATGAGCACGGTGTCGATCCAGCGGCCGTGCTTGTAGCCGACGGCCGTGAGGACGCCCGCCCTGGCGAACCCGAAGGCCTCGTGCAGGGCCAGTGAGCCGGTGTCCCCGGTGTCGGCGATGACGGCCACCATCTGGCGGGCGCCGGCCTGGGCGGCCCCGGACAGCAGCGGGCCCAGCAGGGCCCGGCCCAGTCCTTTGCCGGTGTGCCCGGGGGCCAGGTAGATGCTGTCCTCGACGGTGTGGCGGTAGGCGGGTTTGGGGCGGAAGGGGCCGGCGTAGGCGTACCCGGCGACCGTTCCGCCGAGGTCTGCCACCAGGAACGGCAGCGCGCGCCCGGCCAGGTCGTCCAGGCGCCGCCGCCAGTCGTGCGGGCCCGGTGGGACCTCCTCGAAGGTGGCGACGCCGCCGAGGACGTAGTGGGTGTAGATGGCGGCGACGGCAGGCAGGTCCTGCGGTGTCGCCGCCCGGATGGTCGCGTGTTGTTCGGGCACGGCGCTCCCGCTCCTCGTTGATCGGCCACGAAACGGCTGTCACCGATATAGCAGATGGGCGGTGGGCGTCGTGCGGCAGGGGGAAGGCGCGTGACGGCAGGCCGGCGGGTTCCCCCGGTGCCGCCGTCGCGGTGACGGCCGCAGGGCATCAGGCGGGTGGTCGGCGGGCCGGGCGCGCCGGTGGGGCCGCGAGATCACCGTGCTCGGGGCGCCGTTCAGGTGCCGGGCGCGTCGTCCGGCGTCGAGGCGCGAACCTGGGCGAGCCGGCGCCGCAGGCGGGCTCGTTCGGGTTCGGTGCCGGCCAGTTCCAGCGCCTGCCGGTAGGCCGCGGCGGCCTCGGGCAGGCGGCCGAGCCGGCACAGCAGGTCGGCGCGCGCGGCCGCGAAGGGAGGGTAGCCGCGCAGCCGCGGCTCGCCGGCCAGTTCCTCCAGCAGCGCCAGGCCGGCCTCGGCGCCGTCGCGCATCGCCACCGCCGCGGCCCGGTTCAGCGCGACGACCGGGGAGGGCGCGATCGTGAGCAGCACGTCGTACAGTGCCACGATCTGCGGCCAGTCGGTGCTCGCGAGGTCTGGGGCCTCGTCGTGCAGGGCGGCGATGGCGGCCTGGACTCCGTACAGGCCGGGCGGGCCGCCGGTCAGCGCGACCACCACCAGGTGGCGGCCCTCCTCGATCATCGCGTGGTCCCAGCGGCGACGGTCCTGCTCGTCCAGCAGGACCGGTTCGCCGCCGGGGCCGGTGCGGGCCTGGCGCCGCGCGTGGATCAGCAGCATCAGCCCGAGCAGCCCGGCGACCTCCCGTTGCCCGGGCAGCAGCCGGCGCAGGATGCGTGCCAGCCGCAGGGCCTCCTCGGCCAGTTCCAGCCGCTGCAGGTCGGGGCCGGAGCTGGCGGCGTACCCCTCGGTGAAGATGGAGTAGATGACCTGGAGCACGCCGGGCAGCCGTTCGGGGAGTTCGTCGGCGGTGGGGACCCGGAAGGGGATGCGGGCCTGGCGGATCTTCTTCTTGGCCCGCACGATGCGCTGTGCCATGGTGGCGGAGGGCACCAGGTAGGCGCGCGCCACCTGCGGTGTGCTCAGGCCGGCCAGGCAGCGCAGGGTCAGCGCCCCGCGGTCCTCGGCCGCCAGGGCCGGGTGGGCGCAGGTGAAGAACAGTTGCAGCCGTTCGTCCGGCAGGTCCTCGCCCGCGTCGGCGGGCGGGGCGGAGCCGGCCCGGTCGGCCTCCACCTGCAAGATGGCGAGCCGGGCGGCGTAGGCCTGGTCGCGCCGCAGCCGGTCGACGGCCTTGCGCCGCGCCGTCGTCAGCAGCCAGGCTCCCGGTCTGGCCGGGACGCCGTGGGAGGGCCAGTGTGTCAGGGCCGCCTCGACGGCCTCGGAGGCGACCTCCTCGGCGAGGTCGAGGTCGCCGAAGCGGCCGGCGAGGGAGGCGAGCAGCCGGCCGCGTTCCTCGCGGAACACCGCCTCCACGAGGGGTCCGACGGACTCCGCGGGCCTTTGCGGGGAGTCCGCGGCGTCGTCGGCGTCGGCGGCCTGTTCTGGCACGGTTCGCGGCCCTTTTAGAAGTCGGCGATCGGGCGTACCACGACCGATCCGCCGTCCTGGGCGCCCGGGCAGCGGGCGGCCCAGTCGAGTGCGACGTCCAGGTCCGGCACGTCGATGACGTAGTAGCCGCCGAGGACCTCGCGGGTCTCGGCGAACGGGCCGTCGGTGACGGTCCGTTCGCCCCCCGGGCCGACGCGGACCGTCGTGGCGGTGGTCAGGTCGGCGAGCGAGTGGGCGGCGACCAGGATGCCCGCCTCGTTCACGGCCTTGTCGTAGGACTGCCAGTCCTCGAAGGTGCAGGTGCCGGCGGTCTCGTCCCCGGAGCTGTTGATGAGCAGCATGTACTTCACGGTCGGTCTCCCCTGTGTCGTGGTGTCGTGTGCCGTCGCCGGGTTTCGGGGTCGGCGTGTAACGGTGTCGCGGTGTCGTCTCGTGGTGAGGCGTCCTACGACATCACGACGAACGGGATCGGGTCATATCGACCCGGCGTCCGGATTTTCTTCGCGGCGGGTGCGGGTGCGGGGTCACCGTGCCCGGTGCGGGCGATCTGGGGGGGCGTGGCCGCCGAGGCGCGGCGGGCGTGCGGGGCCGCTCGCGGCAGAGTCGCGGGGCATTGACACCCGCTTGTCACATTTTCCGATGTTCTATTGTCACTTATGAGATGGGCAGGGTGGGCAGGAGGACGGGGGCGATGTGGACGTGTACGAGGCGGTCAGGAGCCGGCGGGCGGTGCGCGAATTCGCCGGCCGTGAGGTCCCGAGGGAGGTGCTGGAGCGCGTTCTGTCGGCCGCGGCGTGGTCGCCGTCCGGGTCGAACCTCCAGCCCTGGCGCGTGTGGGTGCTGACCGGCGGGCCGCTGGCCGAGCTCAAAAGGCGCGCCGGCGAGCGCGTGGCCGCGGGCGATCCCTGGGACGAGCGGGAGTATGAGATGTATCCGCCCGATCTGGAGTCCCCCTACCGTGAGCGCCGGGCCGCCTTCGGCAGGGAGCGCTACAGCGCACTCGGCGTCTCGCGCGAGGACTGGGAGGCGCGTCAAAGGGCCGCTTCGGAGAACTGGCAGTGTTTCGGCGCGCCCGCCGCCCTGTTCTGCTACATCGGTCGCGACATGGGCCGGCCGCAGTGGGCCGACGCCGGCATGTACCTGCAGACCGTCATGCTGCTGCTGCGCGCCGAAGGGCTGCACAGCTGCCCGCAGATGGCGTGGTCGGTGTACCGCAGGACGGTCGCGCAGGTCCTGTCGCCTCCCGAGGGGCTTGTTCTGTTCTGCGGCATGTCGATCGGGTTCGAGGACGTCACGGCGGGTCACGTCCGTACGGGCCGGGCGCCGCTCGACGAGACGGTCACGTTCGTCGAGGGTTCGGCGCTGCCCTCGCCCGCGGTGTGACTTGGGCGTCTTGTGCCTTTTTGCCGTCGCCGCCCGGTGCCGTGGACCATTGCCCGGCACCGGGCCGGCCGCGCGGGGAACGCCGTGCGGCCGCCGCGGACTCAGGGCTTGATCGGCGTCACAGGAGCCGGCGGGTCAGGGGCGGCCTGGTGCGGGTGATCAGCGCGGCCACCGTCGCCAGAATGGGCGGGCCCGCCACCGCGGCGATCACGAACGGCCACGGTATGGCGATCGTGGCGGGATCCGCGGCGCCGTGCGTCGTCATCGGCCGGCTCAAGGCCACGCCCGTCACCGTTCCCGCGGCCAGGCCCACCAGTGCGCCGAGCACGGAGATGTAGAGCGCCTGGCCGGCCACGACCATCCGCAACGTCCCGGGCGGGGCGCCGATGGCCGCCATCGCCGCCCGCTCAGGCCGCATGTCGGCGGCCGCCAGGCGGGTGGCGGCCAGCGTGCCGCCGACGACGAGGATCGACGCGCCGACGAGCCAGCCCCACAGGCCGGGGTCCGGCACGTTGCGGTAGCCCTCCTCGGAGGCGACCGTGACGCGGGAGGTCACGCGGGCGAGATCGCGCCACAGTGCCGAGCCGGCCGGCGGCCGGTGCATGGCGTACAGCTGGCGCTCCGCCGTCGAGAAGCCCGCCTGCTCGACCAGGGCGCGCGGCAGCAGGGCGCCGCCCTGGTGGGCGTCGGCGGGCGTGGCCGTCACGGCGGGCACCTCCAGCGTGCGCGGGGGGCCGGAGGTGGAGCTCGCCCGCAGCGTGAGCCTGCCGTCGCGTACCGCGGCCGCGTCGAACACCACGGCCCTGCCGCTCGCCAGCGCCGCGGCCGCCTGCGGGTCATGGCGCCCTTGCAGGAGCCTGAGCAGGGCCTGGTCTCCGATGGCCGCGGTGCGGCGCGTCCGCGTCCCGTTCCATCGCGTCGTGTACCGCAACGCGTAGCGGCGGCCCTGGGCGTCCCTCGCCTGATAGCCGGAGGCCAGCGGCACGCCCGGCAGCCGCAGGACCGTCTCGGCGCGCAGCCTGTTCCACGCCGGATCGCCGATGGGGCCGGCCCATATCGCCAGCATGCCGGTCGGGCGCGCCGAGGTGTAGGCGTCGCGCCGGTCGATGTACTCGCTGTGGGTGCCGATGCCCACCGCCACGACCGTGGCGGTGACCGCCATGACGGCCGCCACGGCGCTCGCCGTGCGGGTGCGGTTGCGGACGGCGTCGCGCACCGCCACCCGCAACGGGAGGCGCAGCCGCGCGGCCGGCCCGCCGGTGCGGCCGACCAGCCATGGCGTCATCATCACCAGCCCGAACAAGACCGGCACCGCGCAGCCGAGCACCCACACCGGGGCCGTCTGGCGCCGCGCCACCACGGTCGCCCCGAGTCCGGCCAGCACCAGCGTGGCCCCCGCCAGGGGCCATCCCGGCCGGTCGGCCGCGGCGGGCGCGCGGCCGGCCAGCACGGTCGCGGTGTTCTGCCGGGCGGCCTGCACGGCGGGCGCCACAGCGGCCGCGAGCCCGGCGAACAGGCCCAGCGCGGCGACGCACGCGATCGGCGGCCAGGGGATGTCCGGCGGGCCGAGCCACCCTCCCCAGCGCGCCAGGACCGGGGCGCTGAGCGTGCCGGCCGCGATGCCCAGCGCCGCCGCCACCACGGTGGCCGCGCCGCCGAGGATCAGCCCGTCGGCCAGCACGATCGTCCGCAGGTGAGCGGCCGAGCCGCCCTGCGCCGCGATCTCGGCCAGTTCCCGGCGCCGTCTGCGGAGCCCGACCGCGAAGGCGGGCCCGGCCAGCAGCACGACCTCCAGCCCCACCATGATCACCATGGCGCCGATGCCGACCGTGTACTGGACCTCGGCGGCCGAGCCGCGAGTGGGAGCGGTCGGCGGGCTTGTGAGCATGGTCCGGGAGGTGACGAACATCCCGGCCGCGTTCAGCGTGGGCACGTCGGCCCAGGACACGGGCCGTGCGGTGTCGGCGAGCCATCCGGCGCCGTACCCGAGCGGCGACCACATGTCGTCCAGCGGCGCGAGCGGGAGATCGGGACCCACGACCATGCGCAGCGACGGCCGGTGCGGGTGCTCGGCCACGCCCACCACCTTCAGCGGCGCCGCGCCGTCCGGCCGCAGGAGATCGCCGGGGCGCAGGCCGGAGGCGGGTGTGGCCGCGACCTCGCCGGCGGAGGGGAACCTGCCCTCGCTCAGCGTCAGCGTTCCCCTGGTGAGGGGGTCGCGCAGATCGGTCTCGGTGGCGTCGATCCGCTCGGCGCCGATCCGGAGCACGCCGGTGCTGAAGGGGATCACCCGGGCGCCCGGTCCGAGCAGCGCCGCCACCTCGGCGGCGCCGCGCCTGGGCGTGGTGGCCGCCGTGTCGCCGCCGGTGCTCCAGTTCGCCCCGCCGGGCTGCTGGTGGAGCACCGTGCCCTCGGGTACCTGGACGAGGCGGGCGTCGGCCGCGCCGAGCTCGGCCGCCAGTCCCTCCGTGGAGGTGACGGTCATGGTCTCGGTGAGGGTGAGAACCGCCGTGATCACCAGGACGGGTAATCCGATCATCACCATGATGAGCGCGCTTCGTCCCCGGGAGCGCCACGCGGTGCGGCGGGCGATGCGCAGCGCGGCGGCGGTGGCGCTCATCGGGCGCTCACCAGCGACGCGTCCGTGGCGTCGGCGATCATTCCGTCGCGGAGGAACACCACACGGTCGGCCCAGGCGGCGTAGCGTGGCTCGTGGGTGATGAGCAGGACCGCCGCGCCCGCGTCACAGCGAGCGCGTAAGGTCTCCAGGATCTCGTCGCCGGTGCGCGTGTCGAGCGCGCCGGTCGGTTCGTCGGCCAGCAGCAGGCGCCGCTCGCCGACCAGAGCGCGGGCGATCGCGACCCGCTGGCGCTGCCCGGCCGACAGCTCGTCGGGGAAGCGGTCGGCCAGGTGTTCCACACCGATCTCCGCCAGCACGGCCATGGCCTGCCGGCGGGCCGGGCGTGCGCGCACGCCGTCGAGCTCGCGCGGCAGCATCACGTTCTCCGCCGCCGTCAGCGAGGTGATCAGGTTGAGGTCCTGGAAGACGTAGCCGACGCTGCGGCGGCGCAGCGCCGCCAGGTCGCGCACGGTGGCAAGGTCTCGCCCGTCGATGTGCACCGTCCCCGAGGTGGGCCGGTCGAGCCCGCCCGCGAGGTTGAGCAGGGTCGACTTGCCGGCCCCCGACGGGCCCATGACCGCGACCAGTTCTCCCTCGGCGACCTGCAGGCTCACGCCCTTCAGGGCGTGTACGGCCGTCGCGCCTTCGCCGTGGACCCTGGTCACCTCTGCCAGCCGTACGAGCGTCATCTTTCCTCCTTCAGAAGGGCTTCGCAGTGGTCGAGCCACCGTTGCTCGGCCTCGGCGTGGAAGATCATCGAATCGAGCACGAGCCGCTGGGCCGCGGTCTGCGCGGTGGCTCGCTTGGCCCTGGTCAGCTGCTGGAGGGCGTGCATGGTCGCGGTGCGCTGCGCGCGGATGACCTCGGCGATGTCGACCTCCTTGGCGGCGACGGCCATGGCCAGTTTGATGACCAGCTCGTCTCGCGGCCGGTCGGACTGGACGACGGGGGTGGCGAACCATCGCGCCATCTCCGCCCGCCCGGCCGTGGTGATCGTGTGGACGACCCGGCCCTGCTCGTCCGGCTCGCCCGGCGTGACCAGGCCGTCGCGCTCCATGCGTGACAGCGTCGTGTAGACCTGGCCGATGTTGAGCGGCCAGGTCGCCCCCGTCGACGCCTCGAACTCGACCCGCAGTTGGTAGCCGTGCCGGGGCCCCCTGCTGAGCAGGGCGAGCAGCCCATGCCTGATAGACATGGATACCAAGTATGCATATTCAGTATGCATCGCTCAAGGGTTCCGCCGCATTCGCGCACGAGCGCGCCGGTGGTGGTCAACGGCGTCCGTCGCGGCCGGCGCGGCCGGACGGCAGGCGGCCGGGGCCGGGACCGCCCTGGTCACCGCCAACGGGCGGGACGCGGCCCCGGCTTGGCGCCGCCGCGGATGGTCTCGCGCTGCCGCCGCCCGCTCGTGAGCCGGCCGCTAGCTCAGGAACTCCGCCACCTCGGCCTGGCCGGCGAACCGTGCCCACTCCAGCGGCGTGGCGCCGTGATCGAACTCCCGTAGCGACCGGTCGGCTCCGAGCTCCAGGAGCGCTCGCACCATCGGCAGGTCTCCTGCCCGCGCCGCCTTGTGCAACGCCGTCGACGGCAGGCGCGCGTTCACGTCGAAGCCCAGCGCGCAGGCCAGCCGTACGGCCGGCACGCGGCCGTACTCCGCGGCCTTGATGAGCAGGTCCCGCCGTTCGTGCCGCAGGCGCCGGAGCAGTGCGCGGTCGCCGCTCACCAGGCGTTCGAGCTCCCCGCGATCCCCTCGCATGATCGCCGCTTCCACCGCGTCCGGCCCGCCTGGCGTGCCGCGGGCGCCGGCGTCGGCGAGCAGCCGCGCGACCTGCGAATGCCCGCCCAGCAGAGCCAGCTCCAGCGCCGTGTGCCCGCCGAAGAACAGATGCCCGCCGCCTTTGGCGCCGGCGGGCGCGCCGTGCGCCAGCAGGCACCGCATCCGGCGTGCCTGGCCGCGCAACGCGGCTGTCAGCACCGTGTTCGCCAGCATGCGGGCCGGCGGGTCCTGCACGCGTCCCAGCCGTGCCTTCCACGGCCCGCCGTCCCCGCGGCCGAGGCCGAACTCCAGCAGCAACTCCAGGTAGCCGGTGTCGTCACCTCCGACTCCGCGGTTGTACAAGGCCTGCCCGTCGTTGGCGTCCGCCCCTGCCTCCAGCAACACCCGGGCCAGTTCCAGGCCCAGCGGATGCGGCGGTTGTCTCAGCTCTCCCCCGCCCAGCGCCCCGGTCAATGCGGTGAACGGCGGTCCCAGTCCCTCAGGCAGGTAGCCGGCATTCGGATCGGCTCCCGCCGCCAGCAGCACCCGCGCCGCTCCCACCGCGTCGGCCTGCGCCACGCGCGAGAAGGCCAGATAAACCAGCGGTTCCCAGCCGAAGGGCCCACCGCATGCCCGGGCCGACGCGGGATCCGCCGCGACCAGGCGAGCCATCCCCGCGGCGTCGCCCACCGCCGCCATCGTCCACACCGACGCGCCGGCCGTCTCGGGATGGGCGGCCAGCAGCCGCGCCGCGGCCTCGGTGCTCGGGGGTCCCTGGTAGGTCAGGCAGGCCAGCCGCAGGAACTCGGTCGCGGGATCGGCCGAGGGGCCCACCGCCTGTGGCCGGCGCGCGAACGTGCCCACCATCTTCAGGTGGGCCCGAAGCCGGGGCCAGCTCGTGAAGCCGTACTTGCAGGCCACGATCAGTTGCGCATCGGCCAGCCGCAGGTCCGACGGCGGTTGCGGCAGTGGTACCGGACGCAGCCACCCTCCGGCCGTCGCGAGCGCGAGGACCTCGCCCGCGCGCACGTCGCGCAACAGTCGCTTGGCCTCGCTCTTCAGGTGGTCGAGGCTGGGGTTTTCGGGCAGGCGGTTCGCCACGAAGACCTCCCTTTCGGATACTGCCCGACGTCCGCACCTTCGGGCCGAAAAGGAGGAATGGCACTGTGACCAGCATGCTGAGGCTCGGGTGGGCTGAGCCCTTTCCGCGGACCGGTCGCGTCCCGAGACGCTGATCCGGATCGTACATCCTGTTCCGGAGTGTCCGCCATGCCGTTCGTGCGCCACCACATCGGCATCGACGGGCACGACGGCTTTCACCTGCCCGACGCCGGCGATCGACCCGACCCGTCCGGCCTGGCGAACGGCCCGGTGTCAGCGGCTTCACCGCTCAGAAATCCTCCGCCTCGCCGTCGGTTCTGTCAGCCCTCGCACCGCTGGAAGGATCGATGACCATGACCGACACCAGACCGCTGGGCGCCGACGAGGCCGCGTTCCTCGCGGCGGCCCGCTCAGGCGACCCGGCGCGGTTCGCGCTCATCACCGAGCGCCACCGGCGTGAGCTGCAGGTGCACTGCTACCGGATGCTCGCGAACTACGAGGACGCCCAGGACCTGACGCAGGAGACGTTCCTGCGGGCGTGGAACAAGCGGGAGTCGTTCAAAGGCCACGCCGCGCTGCGGACCTGGCTGTACCGGATCGCGACGAACGCCTGCCTGGACTTCCTGGAGAAGCGCAACGACCGCACACCCGTGCCTGCCGGGCTGCCGGGGGCGGGCTCCGAAGTGCTCTACCTGCAGCCCTACCCGGACCGGATGCTCCCGGAGGACCCGCAGGAATCGGTGGTGGCGCGGGAGACGATCGAGCTGGCGTTCATCGTCGCCGTCCAGCATCTGCCGCTGCGGCAGCGGGCGGTGCTCATCTTGCGCGACGTCCTCGGCTGGCCGGCGTCGAAGGCCGCCGACGCCCTGGAGCTGACCGTCGCATCGGTGACCAGCGCACTGCAGCGGGCGCGCGTGACGATGCGCGAGCAGCTGCCCGGCCGCCGCCTCGACTGGCGGAGCCCCGCCACCCACGAGCTGCCGGAGGACGAGCGGAGCGTGGTGAAGTCGTATATGGACGCCCATGAGCGCAACGACCTCGACGGGCTGGTGGCCCTGCTGCGCGACGACCTGCGCTTCGCGATGCTGCCCGAGCCGGGCACCTCGGTCGTCACGGCCAAGGACGCGGTGGACGGCTGGGTCTCCGGTGGGCTCTTCCAGCGCGGCCACGACGACTGGCGCTGCATCGCCACGACGGTCAACCGCATGCCCGCCGCCGTGCTGTACCTGCGCACCCCCGGCGACCCGGAACACCGGCTGTTCACCATCGCGGTCCTGCGCATCGTCGACGGCAAGATCGCCGAGCTCACCGGATTCGACGCCACCGGCAAACCATGGCTGAGCCTGCCCGCGACGCTGTGATCAGACAGGCCCCGCATCGTCGGCGAGTTCAGCGCACGGGCCGGCGTCACCGTCGTCCTCATCTTCGGCGAGCCGGTCGGCAGCTCACCCGGAAGCGCGAGGAAGGGCCGGGAAAGGTTCCCTCATCGCCGAGGGTCACGGTGAGCACGCCAGATAAGGATTTCCGGCCTGGCCTCACGAGCCGGGCATTCGGCCCGAACTCATCGCCTCGTCTCGTACCTGGTCAGCACCACGCCGCCGGGAAACGTCCGGGTCTCCACCAGGCTCAGGTTCACCCAGTTGTCCAGGGCTGCGAAGAACGGCGTGCCGCCGCCCACCAGGACCGGATGGGTGACGATCGCGTACTGGTCGATCAGCCCGGCCCGCATGGCCGCCGCGGCGAGCGTGGCACCGCCGATGTCCATGGGGCCGCCGTCGTCGGCCTTGAGCCTGGTGATCTCGGTGACCGCGTCGCCGGTGACCAGACGGGTGTTCCAGCCGACCGTGCCGGTCGTGGAGGAGAACACCGCCTTCGGCATGTCCCGCCAGCGGCCGGCGAACTCGATCGCCGCCGGGGTGGCATCCGGCTGCTTGTCGGCGGTCGGCCAGTGGGAGCTCATCGTCTCCCACAGCTTGCGCCCGTACAGCGCCAGGCCCGTCGCGTCCACCCGGTCGGACCACCACTGGAACAGCTCGTCGCTCGGCACGCTCCAGCCGATGTCGTCGCCGGGCGCGGCGATGTAGCCGTCCAGGCTCATGTTCATGCCGAAGGTCAGTTCGCGCATCGTGCCGGCCTCTCGTGAGTCGATCTCACACCTACAGACGGGCGCGGCGCGCAAACCTCATCGGTGCGCGATCCGCGTCCGCAGGTGATCCTCGCGTTCCGAACGACGCGGCTGAGCACCACCGGGTCACCATCACGATCACCAACAGCACCGTGTCCATGGACCGCATTGTTCTGCCCGATCTGCGGCCGTTCCAGCCGGGGTGACAAGGTGGCGGCGTCTCCAACACAGGATCCGTTGCTGGGAATTGTCACGGATGTAACATGGGCGGCGCGTGACGGGGAATACGGAGGCGTCGGGCCGGTTGCTGATCAGCGTGTCCACTGCCGGGGCCGCCCCCACCTTGCGCGTGCAGGTGTGGCGCAAGCCGCGTCCGCTGTATTCGCAGCAGCCGGTGTGTCTGCTGCACGAACGCGAGCAAACCCTGCGGCACAGGCGCCGCCCGCTGGACCGGATGCTGCGGCTGACCATCACAGATGCGGCTGAGGAGCGGCAGATCATCGGCGAGTCCGACGCCGCCCGCGATGCCGAACACGCCGAGGTGCTGGAGCGGCTGCCTGCTTTTCGGCAGGAGCCGGCCGCAGAGCGGGCCCGGGGCCGGGCCACGTATGCCGAGGTCGAGGAGTTCGAGGCCGATCTGGAGCGCTTCCGCTCCTGGATGGCCAAGATCGCCGCCCGGAACTATTTCGCCGCCCCTGCCGGTGCCGCGGCGTGGGCCGCTGTCGAGGACGCGGCCGCCGATCTGGCGGCTTTCGAGCAGGCCGCGCTCGCGGCCGAAGGCCCTGCTGATGGCCTTGCCGGGACGATCGGGGCCGCTGAGCAGGAAGGAGGCCGGCGATGAGCGGGATCTGGGGATGGGATCTGTTGATCGGGGTCGTCGTCGCGCTGCTGGTCGCGTGGCTGGCGTTGATCGCGACGTTGGCGATCGTCCGGCCGCGCGGCGGGTTGCCGCGCGAGGCGCTGCGGCTGCTGCCGGACGTGCTGCGCCTGGTGCGCCGTCTGGCCGCCGACCGTAACCTGCCGCGCGGTGTCCGCGTCCGGCTCGTCCTGCTGCTGGCCTATCTGGCCTGCCCGATCGATGTGGTGCCCGACTTCATCCCGGTCCTGGGCTATGCCGACGACGCCATCATCGTGGTCGCCGTGCTGCGCTCGGTGGTGCGCCGCGCCGGGCCGCAGGCCGTGCGCCGGCACTGGCCCGGCACCGAGGACGGCTTTGCCGCCCTGGTCCGGCTGGCCGGGCTCGGCAAGCCGCCGGCCGTTGGTTGATCGCTTCGTCTTGGACGATATGAACAGTCATGCTCCCAGGCCAGGAGCCCCAGGTTTTCGTGCGTTTCCCAGGCGCGTTGCCCGAGGTGATGAGGGGAAGAGCGGTCGGTGCGCAGCGCTCGTGGTCGGCGCTCACGAGATCAGTTCTCCTCGGCAGTGCGGTCGGCGGCCGAGACGTAACCGGCCGAGGCTGCCCAGGGGGTGCCGGGACCGAGCTTCGGCTCGCCGGCTCCAACGGCCGCACCGGCGTGTCGTCCGGCCACCCCTCGGTCGGCGGCGAGGTCGGCGGCGAAGCTGCTCGCGGCGCCGGGGATCGCCGAGCGGCATTCGACCTTCCGGCGGGCGCGGCGGGTCTTGGCCGCCGCGTTATCGGTGATCTGCCGCGTCTGCTCCACCATGGCCAACAGGGCGTTCTCATCGACCTGGGCGCGCTCGCCGACAGGCCCGCGGGCCGGTCAGGACGTCACGGTCACGTGAAGGATCCACTGCCGTTGCGGGATCGTGCAGGCGGGTACCGTGTGCAGGCACGGGTCGTCGGTCATGGTGACCACGTCCACCGTGCCCGGTTGAGCGGCGTCGTACGTGGCATGTAGCGGTCGCCCGGTCGGGAATCCGCCGCTGAGCTGTCGCAGGGTGAGCGCCGGACGGCTCACCCTGGTCGGCTGGTAATTGCGGGGAAGGTCGACGACGAGCGTGTCGCCGACGCGCATACTCACGGTTCGGCCGCTGTCGGCCTCGTTGACCGTTGTGGTCTGGTTCGCCGGTACGACGATGACGTGCACGAGCCATCGACGCTGGGGCACGGTGCAGCGGGGCACGGTGTGCAGGCAGGCGTAGTCGGTCTGAGTCCGTAGGTCCGCGGTGCCCGCTGTGCCGGCGAGGTACGTCGCGGCCAGTGGATGCCCGGTCGGGAACCCGCCGCTGCCCGACGTCTGCGTCAGCGCCGCGCCGCTGGTGGTGATCGGGTCGTAGCCGGCGGGCAGCGTCACCGCCACCGATTGGCCGACGGAGATGGTGACCGTGCTGCCGTCGGAGGCCTCGGTGAGCGTGGTGCCCGCGGCGACCGCGGCGCTTGCTCCCAGCTGTGTCACCACCAGCATTCCCGCGACCACAAGCGCACCCAGTCGTGCCGCCCAACCGCCGATCGCAGACATGATCGCACCATCCATCCGGTACCGACTGGTGTCAACGACACGGGCGCCCGCGACAACCGGATCCGCAGGTAGGCGAGGCGTCGATGGGGATCGGTCGGTGAACCGTTCATTGCCTGCCGCCCGCATGTCGGCCGCGATCCGGAATCGGCCCCGGTAGGACGGCTGCTAAGCCCGCATCACGGCCTGCCGGCAAGAATCGCGGCACTGGCCCCAAAACGAGCACCATCGCCGCAGGTCACTACGCGCAAACGCGACTCACCCCGGAACCGGATTTCGGCCCGGAATGCTCATGGGTAAGTTCGGCGCTCATCTGCTGATAACGAGTCGGCAGCGTGTTTCCGCAGGTCGCGCCGCGCGCTAAGTGATTTATGCCAGGCCGCGGAGGGCTCCCGGTTACCACTCTTGCGCCCGGCCGGCAGCCGGGGCGGCAGGGCGGATGTTCCTCGCGGGCCTCGTAGGCGCGCCGCCGGGGGGGCGAGGAGCATGCCCGGGGGCGGGTCAGCCGGCCGGCGGGGGGACGGTGAGCATGGCGCGGGTCGCCTCGTCGACGATCTCGCGCATGACCCGCTCGGCGGCCTCGGCGTCCCCCGCCTGCACGGCCTGGGCGACCTCGGCGTGCCGGCGGATCGCCTCCGGTTCGGGGCGGGCCGGCATCAGGTGGTGGCGGGTGCGGCCGGCGAGCACCTCGGCGACCACGTCGCCGAGCGCGGCGAGCATCTCGTTGCCGGACGCCTCGAGCAGCGTGCGGTGGAAGAGGGTGTCGGCCCGCAGGTAGGCCGCAAGGTCGCCGGCCCTGCCGTGCACGGCCATGCTCATGACCGCGCCGGTGAGCTCCCCGCACTGCCCGGGGGTGGCGTTGCGGGCGGCCAGGGCCGCGGCCACCGGCTCGACGCCGCGGCGCAGGTCACCCAGCGAGCGCAGTTGCCCCTCGCGGTCGCCGCCCTCCAGCCGCCAGCCGATGATGCGCGGGTCGAACAGGTTCCAGCGGGAGCGCGGGGCGACGGTGACGCCGACGCGGCGCCGGCTCGCGACCAGGCCCATCGCCTCAAGGACGCGGATGGCCTCGCGGATCACCGATCGGGACACCCCGAAGCGCTCTTCGAGCTGCTCGATGCGCAGCACGTGCCCGGCGGGGAGGGCGCCGGAGGTGATCTGGACGCCGAGGCCGGAAAGGACGCTGCCGTGCAGGCCCGTATTGGTCTGGTCTTTGGCTCCCACGGCTGCCAATCCTCGCATGCGAAGACCGGATATCCATCCTTAAGACACAAAGATCTGACTAATTGGGCAGCATCTCTTGATTAAAGCTGACCATTCGTGACAAGCTGTGCGGCAGCCCGTCCGAGAGGCTTCACGTATGAACCCCACAGATCCCCCGCCCCCGACTTCCCCCGGCCCCGCGGGCCAAACCCCGGCGTTGCTGGTCGTCATGGGGGTCACCGGCTCGGGCAAGACGACCGTCGGCGCCGCGCTGGCCCAGCGCCTGCGCGTGCCGTTCGCCGACGCCGACGACTTCCACAGCCCGGCCAACGTGGCCAAGATGTCGGCGGGCGTGCCGCTGGAGGACGCCGACCGCCTGCCGTGGCTGCGCTCCATCGGCGATTGGCTGGCCGGCCACGCCGCCGCCGGGGGCGTGGTCAGCTGCTCGGCGCTCAAGCGCTCCTACCGCGACGTCCTGCGCGACTCGGCGCCGCAGGCGTGCTTCGTCCACCTCGCCGGAGATCAGGAGGTCGTGCGCCGTCGGGTGGCCGGCCGGCCCGGGCACTTCATGCCCGCCTCGCTGGTCGCCTCCCAGTTCGCGGCCCTGCAGCCGCTTCAGCCCGACGAGCACGGCATCGTGCTCGACCTGACCCGCGGCGTCGAGGAGCTCGTCGAGGACTACCTCGCCGCCGCCTCCCCCCAGCGGGCCGGCGGCGCGCCCCCGCCCGGCGCCGATCCCGGTGATCCGGCGGCTCCCGGAGAACGGCGATGAGCGCCTTGATCGCGCTCGCCCCCTCCGGCGGCGCGGCGGTGTCCGCCGGGCGCCTGGTGCCGGCCGCGCTGATCGGCATCGCCGTGATCGTGCTGCTGATCACGCACGTCAAACTGCATCCGTTCCTCAGCCTGACCATCGGCTCGCTGGTCGTCGGCGCCATCGCCGGCCTGCCGATGGCCGATGTGATCACCAGCTTCACCGACGGGTTCGGCTCCACCGCGGCCGGCGTCGGCACCCTGATCGCGCTCGGCGCGATGTTCGGCAAGCTGCTGGCCGACTCCGGCGGCGCGGACGAGATCGTCGACACCATCGTCGGCCGCTCCAGCGCCCGATCGCTGCCCTGGGCGATGGCCGCTGTCGGCGCGATCATCGGCCTGCCGATGTTCTTCGAGATCGGCCTCGTGCTGCTGATGCCGGTGATCTTCCTGGTGTCGCGCCGCTCGGGCCATTCCCTGATCGGGGTCGGCATCCCGGCCCTGGCCGGCCTGTCGGTGATGCACGGGCTGGTGCCGCCGCATCCCGGCCCGCTGGTGGCCATCGACGCGCTCAAGGCCGATCTCGGCCTCACTCTGGGCCTGGGCGTGCTGGTCGCGTTGCCCACCGTGGCCATCGCCGGCCCGCTGTTCGCCCGCTACGCCGCCCGCTGGGTGCCGGTGCCGGCGCCGGAGCTGTACGACTCCAGGACCGCCGAGCCCGGCGTCCAGCGGCCCTCGTTCGGCGTCACCGTGGCCACCGTGCTGCTGCCGGTGGTGCTGATGATGGGCAAGGCCGTCGCCGACCTGCTCACCGCCGAGGGCACCCCGGTGCGGTCGGTGCTGGACTTTCTCGGCACGCCGCTGGTGGCGCTGCTCATCGCGGTCATCGTCGCGATCTTCACCCTGGGCCGCGGCGGGGCCATGGACCGCAAGGCGATCGCCGCCTCGCTGGAGGGCGCGCTGCCGCCGATCGCGGGCATCCTGCTGATCGTCGCGGCCGGCGGAGGGTTCAAGCAGACGCTGGTCGACACCGGCATCGGCAAGCTGGTCGCCGACTGGGTGCAGCACAGCGGCCTGTCGGTGCTGCTGATGGCCTGGCTGGTCGCCGTGCTGATCCGCCTCGCCACCGGGTCGGCGACGGTGGCCACCGTCACCGCCTCGGGCATCCTGGCTCCGCTGGTCACCACCTTGGGCGCCGGGGAGACCTCGCTGCTGGTGCTGGCCATCGGCGCGGGATCGCTGTTCTTCTCCCACGTCAACGACGCCGGATTCTGGCTGGTGAAGGAGTACTTCGGGCTGAGCGTGGGGCAGAACATCAAGACCTGGTCGGCGATGGAGACGGTGATCTCGGTGGTCGGCCTGGTGCTGGTGCTGGCCCTGAACCTCGTCATCTGACCGCTGGTCGGCTCCCGGTGAAGACCTCGATCAGGTCATGGGTGCGCCGTCGCCCAGCATCACGTGGCGGTGAGGACGGCGGCTGGGAATGGTGGCCGCGATCACTCGCGAGGACGTGACCACGCACCGGCTCTCGCCCCCTCGGCACCCGGAGCGGCGGCTCCCGGCGGGCCGCAGGGCCGCTTCCAGCGGATTCGCGCCGCGCTCCCGCGGCCCGGGTCGGGGGCGCCGGGCGGAGGGGGACCCATTGCCGTGCCGGCCTGGCGTTCACGTGCCGCCCAGGGGAACGCGGCACCTGCTAGCCTCACAGGCACTCGCCCTTATATGAACATTTGTCGCGTTCGCATATGGGCGCACCGAAACCAGAAGACATACGGCTGAATAGGGGCGAGGGGCCGGTGGAGATCGAGCAGACCGCACTACCGGGGATCGGACTCAAGCACGAGTTCACCACCCACCAGGGCCGCAGGATCGCGGTGGTGTCCCACCGCGGCGGCCGCCGGGACCTGGTCCTGTACGACCGGCACGACCCCGACCGGGCGTGCGAGGCGATCCAGCTCAACGACGAGGAGGCCGACGCCCTGGTCGAGCTGCTCGGCGCCCCGCGCATCGTCCAGCGGCTCAACGACCTGCACCGCGAGGTCGAAGGACTGGTCAGCGTCCAGCTTCCCGTCGCCGCCGGCTCCCCCTTCGTGGGGCGTCCGATGGGCGAGGCGCGGGTACGCACCCGCACCGGTGCCTCGGTCGTGGCCGTCGTGCGCGGCGCGCAGGTGCACACCAGCCCCACCCCCGACTTCCTGCTCGACGCCGGCGACGTGGTCGTCGTCGTCGGCGACCTGGAGAGCACCTCCGCCGTCGCCGACATCCTCGCCGACGGATAGGCCGACGTGCACACAGCAAGCCTTTTCATCGAACTCGGCGGCATCGTCCTGGTCCTCGGGGTGCTCGGCGCCCTGGCGTTGCGCGCCGGCATCTCCCCGATTCCGCTGTACCTGGTGGCGGGCCTGGCGTTCGGCCAGGGCGGCATTCTGCCGCTGGCCACCAGCGAGGACTTCATCGCGGTCGGCGCCGAGATCGGCGTGGTGCTGCTGCTGCTCACCCTGGGCCTTGAGTACAACGCCGACGAGCTGATGGCCAGCCTGCGCGGCAACGCGCGCGGCGGACTGGTGGACCTGGCGCTCAACGCCGCCCCCGGCGCGGCGGTCGCGCTGCTGCTCGGCTGGGGCCCGGTGGCGGCCGTGGCGATGGCCGGGGTCACCTACGCCACCTCCTCCGGGATCACCGCCAAGGTGCTGTCCGATCTCGGCTGGATCGGCAACCGCGAGACCCCCGTGGTGCTGTCGCTGCTGGTGTTCGAGGACCTGACGATGGCGCTGTACCTGCCGGTCCTCACCGCGATCCTCGCCGGGGTGAGCCTGGCCGCCGGCGCCGTCACCGTGGCCATCGCCCTGGCCACGGCCGGGGCGGTGCTGCTGGTGGCCCTGCGCTTCGGGCGCGTCATCGAGACCTTCGTGGCCAGCCCCAACTCCGAGGTGCTGCTGCTGAAGGTGATGGGGCTGGCACTGCTGGTCGCCGGAGTCGCCCAGCAGTTGCAGGTGTCGGCGGCGGTCGGGGCGTTCCTGGTCGGCATCGCGCTGTCGGGCGAGCTGGCGCACGAGGCCCGGGCGCTGCTCATCCCGCTGCGCGACCTGTTCGCCGCGGTGTTCTTCGTCTTCTTCGGGCTGCAGACCGACCCGGCGGCGATCTGGCCGATGGCCGGCCTGGCGGCGCTGCTGGCCCTGGTCAGCATGGTCACCAAGCTGCTCACCGGCGCCTACGCCGCGCGGCGCGCCGGTGTCGCGCGAGCGGGGCAGGCCCGCGCCGGCATCGCGCTGATCCCGCGCGGGGAGTTCAACATCGTCATCGCCGGGCTGGCGGTGGCGGCCGGCGCCCATCCCGACCTCGGGCCGCTGTCGGCGGGGTACGTGCTCATCCTGGCGGCGTTCGGCCCGCTGGCCGCCCGGCTGCTCCAGCCCCTGATCACCGCCTTCGCCCGCCGCACCGCCTGACCGCCTGACCCGCGGGCCCAGGGTCTCCATCGCCTGGCGGATCGACGCCCACCGCGCCTGACCCGCGGGCCCCCGCGGACCCCGGGGGCGGGCTCAGGCCCGCCCGCGCCGCCGCCAGACCAGGCCGAAGATGAGGACGGCGGCGACGGCCAGGTGCATGCCGATCAGCCTCAGCGCGCTCGCGGTCCCGGCGGCCTGGCCGAGCGGCCCCGCCAGCGACAGCGTCAGCACGGCCACCGCGACGATGGTGAAGATCCGGCGCGGCCGCGAGGTGAACCGTTCCAGCACCGCCAGCAGCGCCCAGGCCGCGAGCCCCGCCACCAGGCTCGCCGCCGCGGCCGCGACCGGCCCGACCTGCTGGAGGGCGCCGCCGGTGCGCACCGTCAGGTCCACGCCGGATGCCGGGCCGGCCAGCGCCCATGAGGTCAGGGCCGTGACGGTGGCGCCCGCGACGGTGATCAGCGCCCGCCGGGCGCCGGTGCGGCCTTCGCGCGCGGATCCGGTGCGGACGGAGGTGGTCTGGCTGGACACGTGCGTCCCCTCTCGACGGCCGGGCGGCCGTCCCGCACGCCACCGGCCGGTGGGCGCCGCGACCGGCCCGCCTGTTTCACGCCGTAAGACTCGCCGCCGCGGCGTGCCTCGCGCATCGGCCGCGCGGCCACCGCGACCGCGACCACCGGCGGCCCCGGCATCGACTTTGGTAGGGTGCCGCCGCCGGGGCGCCCGCGGTTAGCCTGGCCCGGTGGAAGAGGAGTTCTCCTGCCAGGCGGGGGCGCCGCCGAAGCGCCGGCGCCCTGCCGTGGCGGCGGTGGCCGGCGTGCTCGCCGGCATGGGAGCGCTGATCGCGCTGGCGATGTGGGGCCGGTCCGGCCCGGCCGGCGGCATGACCGTCCTGGACATCGCGGCCGGGGTGGCCGGGTGGGCGCTGTCTCCGGTCCTGCTGTGGCGGCCGGTCGGCGGCGCGCTGGCGCTGACGGCGCTGGCGGCGCTGTCGCCCGCGGCCACACCGCCGGCCACGCTGGGGGCCCTGCGGGTCGCCCAGCGGCGCCGCTTCCCTCTCGCCGCCGCGGTGGCCGCCGCCGGGATCGCCGCGCACGCCGCGCAGGGCCTGTGGCGTCCGAACGGCGGCATCTCCTTCGCCTGGTGGCTGGGCCTGGTCACCGTCGCCTACGGCGCGCTGGCCGGCTGGGGCGCCCTGGCCCGTGCGCGCGGCCTTCTGCTGGCCTCGCTGCGCGAGCGGGCCGTGCGCGCCGAGGCCGAGCAGGGCAGGCGGGTGGCCGAGGCCCGGATGATGGAGCGCACCCGCATCGCCCGTGAGATGCACGACGTGCTCGCCCACCGCCTGTCGCTGCTGGCCACCTACGCGGGCGCCCTTGAGTACCGGCCCGACTCCCCGCCCGAGCGGCTCGCCCACGCCGCCGGCGTGGTCCGCGCGGGCGTCCACCAGGCTCTGGAGGAGCTGCGCCAGGTGATCAACCTGCTGCGCGAGGAGGACGGCGAGGGCCACGGCGGGCGTCCGCAGCCCGCGCTGGCCGACCTGCCCCGCCTGGTGGAGGAGTCCCGCGACGCCGGCGAGGTGGTGCGGATGAGCGACGAGGTGGTGCACCCGGACGCGCTGCCCGCCGCGACCGGCCGCACCGTCTACCGGGTCGTCCAGGAAGCGCTGACCAACGCCCGCAAGCACGCCGCGGGACGCCCGGTCCAGGTGGTGCTGCGGGGCCGGCCCGGCGAGCGGCTGGTCATCGACATCCGCAACCGGCTGCCCCGGCAGGGCGCTCACCCGCCGCTCATGCCGGGCGCCGGCACCGGCCTGGTCGGGCTGACCGAACGGGTGCACCTGGCCGGCGGCCGGCTGGACCACCAGGTCACCGCCGGCGGCGAGTTCCGGCTGCAGGCCTGGCTGCCATGGCCGAGGTGACCCGCCCGCTGCGCGTCCTGATCGTCGACGACGACGCGCTGGTCCGCGCGGGGCTGTGGATGATGCTGGACGGCATCCACGGCATCGCCGTGGTCGGCGAGGCCGCCGACGGCGCCGAGGTGCCCGCCGCCGCCGACGCCCACTCCCCCGACGTGGTGCTCATGGACCTGCGGATGCCCCGCGTGGACGGCATCGCCGCCACCCGCGCGCTGCGGCGCCGCCCTCACCCGCCGGAGGTGATCGTGCTGACCACCTTCGACACCGACGAGAACATCTTGCACGCGCTGCGCGCCGGCGCCGGTGGCTTCCTGCTCAAGGACACCCCTCCCGCGCGGATCGTCCAGGCGGTCCGCCTGGTCGCCGCCGGAGAGCCGATCTTGTCTCCGCAGATCACCCGGCGGCTCATGGACCGCGTGGCCACCCATGCCGACGCCTACCAGCGGGCCCGCGCCGCGCTGGCCGTCCTCAGCCCGCGTGAGCAGCAGGTGGTGCTCGCGGTCGCCAAGGGCCGCGCCAACGCCGAGATCGCCGCCGAGCTGTTCATGAGCCTGGCGACGGTCAAGGCCCACGTGTCCGCCATCCTCGGCAAGCTGGGCCTGGACAACCGGACGCAGATCGCCCTGCTCGCCCACGACGCCGGCCTCGCCTGACGCCCGCCCGCCTCGGCGTCCAGGGCCGGACCGCCGCGGTGCCGGGGAGCGCTGGAGGGCCTGGAGGCGACGTGGGTGTCAGGCGCCGTGCCCGGCCGGCCGGGAGGCGGGCTCGAACAGCTCGACGAGGTTGCCGGCGGGGTCGGTGAGCAGCACCTGGCGTCCGCCCGGGCCCGCGACGACGTCGCCGCGGAAGGCCAGGCCCGCGGCCCGCAGCCGGGTGATCTCGGCGTCCAGGTCGCCGACGATGAGGTGGATGCGATTACGGCCGCCGGTGGCGGCGTCGCCGGGCGTGGCGCGGGCGCCGGAACTGGCCGGTCCGGACAACAGCAGCCGAAGCGGGCCGCGCAGGACGTCGGCGAAGGCGGGGGCGGCGCTGGTGCGAAGAGTGAATCCGAGGTGGGTGGTGTAGAAGTCGACGGCCGCCTGGACGTCGTCGACGATGTAGCGCACGGCGGCGTACTGATCAGGTGATGTCATGGCCGGACCTCCTGGTGCGGGGTGGGGGCGAGGACGGGCAGCAGGTAGCGCAGGCGGGTGTCGATCTCGGCGGCGGTGCGCTCGAACGCGCGGTCGCCTTCGGTGCCGTCGCCGGCGGCGGGGTCGGGCATGCTCCAGTGCAGGCGTCGCGGCCGGCCGTCGAACTCGGGGCAGACCTCGCGGACCTTGTCGCACAGGCTGATCACGTAGTCGAAGCGGCCGCCGGTCATCGTGTCCAGATGCCGCGGACGCCGGCCGGCGATGTCGATTCCGTACTGCCGGCGCAGCACGCGCACGGCGGCGGGGTGCAGGCGCGGCTTGGGGTGGCTGCCGGCGCTGGCCACCTCGGCGCGGCCGCCGGCGCGGTGGCGCGTCAGGGCCTCGGCGATGGGTGAGCGGGCGCTGTTGCCGGTGCACACGAACAGCACCGAGGGCGGCGCCGAGTCTCCGGTCGTGATCGCCGGCTCGGCGGGGACCAGGCGCAGCGCGGGATGCAGCGCGGAGCCTGCGGCGGCCAGCGCGTGCGCACAGCGCGCCAGGTCCAGGCGGTAGTAGCTGTCGCGGCCGTCGAAACTGCTCCGGCGGGAGGTGACCAGCCCGCTGGAGCGCAGCAGCCGCAGATGGTAGGAGACCAGGTTCTGCGGGTGGCCGACCAGGGCCACCAGTTCTCGCACGCGCAGATCGCCGCGCGCCAGTTCGCTCAGCAGCCGCCACCGCACCGCGTGGGCGGCCAGCCGGACGAACGGCGGCGGGCCGGCGTGACCGGACAGTGCCATGCCCCTCACGATACATCAAAGTGGTTTGATGTATCTGACGGAATCGGCGCACGTTCGCGAAGGCGCGTTCCATCGGCGGGCTCACGGCCGGCGTGCCCTGGGCGGCCTGCCCACGCGGCCTCCGGCTCTCGGCAGGCGGACCTCACGCCGGGCGGGCGTCCCCCGGTCCTCACGCATGGGTGCTCGGGCGACCGCCGCACGGACCGGGGTCCGGGGCGTTCGAGTTCGGATAGCGTATGCAGGGCCACCGCCGTTCGGCAGGCCGACCCTGGAGGCCCGATGCCCGCACGCCGAACCCCGCCGGCGGCGCGGCCGATGCGGGCCGACGCGCGCCGCAGCCGCGAGCGCATCCTGGCCGCGGCCGTCTCCGCCGTCGCGGCCCAAGGGGCCGGGGCGTCCCTGGAAGAGATCGCCCGGCGGGCCGGCGTCGGCTCGGCCACGCTGCACCGCCACTTCCCCACCCGCCAGGCGCTGCTGGAGGAGCTGTTCCGCGACAAGGTGGCGGCGCTGTGCGCCAGGGCGCGCGAACTGGGCGACGGGCGCGAGCCGGGGCCGGCGCTGGCCGCCTGGCTCGGCGCCGTCGCCGAACACGCCACCACCGACCGCGGCCTGGCCGCCGCGCTGATCGGCGGATCCGCCGGGGGCGCCCCCGCCTTGGGCCTCACCTGCCACGCCATGATCTCCGAGGCGGGTGAGGCGCTGATGGCCCGGGCCCGCCAGACCGGCGCCGTCCGGCCGGAGGTGTCCCTCACCGACCTGCTCACGCTGGTCACCGCCATCTGCCTGGTCGCCGAGGGTCACCCGAGCGGCGCCGAGCAGGCGGGGCGGCTTCTCGCCCTGGCCCTGAACGGCGTGCACCCCCCGCGTGGCCCCGCGGCGGCGCCCTGACAGGGGCCGCCGGCGGACGGAGGCATGCCGCCGGCCGCGCCGGTCACGGTCGTTTCGTCAAGGGAGGGTCCGTCCGCGGCGGACGGAGAGGGGGAAAGGGGAGAACCCGCTCCTTTCCACTCTCAACGTATAGCGCACCGGGGGGCTTGCGGCAAGACCCCGGTCATGCCGCAGAATCGTCGGCCGAAGCCAGAACCTGCGGAAATGGGGATGCGTAGTGCGTGTGTCGTTGTCGGCGTACGGGGAGTGCGGGAACGTCGGAGCGGTGGTGGCACCGCCGGTGCCGTTACGGGCACTCGGCGCGCGGGCGGCCTTCGAGGCGATCCGCGCGCTGCTCTTCCGCGGCCGGGCCGGGCGCGACCTCGCCCGTCATGGCGGCCGGTGCCTCATGCCGGTCCAGGCGCCCTGCCGCGCACAAGGGCCGCGACCGACCTCAGATCGGAGCTGATGGATGTGAATCCCCTGACCGATAGCGCGTTCGACCTTCCCGGCCACCTCTCCCCCAAGGCCGACCCGGCGCTGATCGCCGGCGATGAACAGCACTTCGCGGCCATCGCGGAGAGCCTCGAGCAGTCGATCGCCGAGCTGTCGGACCGCCTCGACGCCGCGCGCAGGGCGCCCGGCGGCCTGGGCCGGCAGGCGCTGGACCGGGACCTGGAGATCCATCGGCTGTCGGCCCGCCTGCGGGCGCTGCGCCGCTTCGGCCTGGATCTGTGCCTCGGGCGCATGGTCGGCGCGGACGACCCCGAGCCGGTGTACGTCGGGCGGCTCGGCCTCACCGACAGCACGGGCCGCCGGCTGCTGCTCGACTGGCGCTCCCCCGCGGCCGAGCCGTTCTTCGGGGCGACCCACGCCAACCCGATGGGCCTGGCCAGCCGCCGCAGGTATCGCTGGACCCGCGGCCGGATCAGCGACTACTGGGACGAGGTGTTCTCCTTGGACGGGCTGGCCGGGCACGCCGCGCTCGACGACCAGTCCGCCTTCATCGCCAGCCTGGGCGGCAACCGGTCGGCGCGGATGCGCGACGTGCTCGGCACCATCCAGGCCGACCAGGACGCCATCATCCGCGCCGGGTCCCGCGGCGCTCTGGTCGTCGACGGCGGTCCGGGTACGGGGAAGACCGTCGTCGCCCTGCACCGCTCCGCCTACCTGCTGTACTCCGATCCTCGCCTCGGTCACCGCCGGGGCGGGGTGCTGTTCGTCGGGCCGCACCAGCCCTACCTCGCCTACGTCGCCGACGTCCTGCCCAGCCTCGGAGAGGAGGGCGTGCAGACCTGCACCCTGCGCGACCTCGTCGCCGAGGGGGCCGCGGCGGCGGTCGAGACCGACCCGGAGGTGGCCCTGCTGAAGTCGTCGGCCGACCTGGTGAAGGCGATCGAGCCGGCCGTCAGGTTCTACGAGAACCCGCCCGCCACCGGGATGACGGTCACCACCCACTGGTCCGACATCTGGCTGAGCGCCGACGACTGGGCCGAGGCGTTCGAGGCGCCCGAACCCGGTACCCCGCACAACGACGCGCGCGACCAGATCTGGAAGGCGCTGCTCACGATCCTGGTGGACAAGCACGACGGCGACGCCCCGGCCGACCTGCTGCGCAAGTCGCTGCTGCAGAACAGGGAACTGCTCACGACCTTCAACCGCGCGTGGCCGCTGATCGAGGCGGCCGACCTGGTCGGAGACCTGTGGTCGGTGCCCGCCTACCTGCGGATGTGCGCTCCCTGGCTCAGCCTCGACGACGTCCGGCGTCTGCAGCGCGCGGACGCCCAGGCCTGGACGGTGTCGGACCTGCCGCTGCTGGACGCGGCGCGGCAGCGGCTCGGCGACCCGGAGGCGTCGCGGCGCAGGCGCCGGCACGCCGCCGCCGTCGCCGCCGAGCGCGAGCACATGGCCAAGGTCGTCGACGCCATGCTCGAGGCCGATGACGACGGTGAAGGCGCGGTGACGATGCTGCACGGACAGGACATGAAGGACGCCCTGGTCGAGCAGGCCGCGCCGCCCGGCATCGAACCGGACCTGCTCGCCGGCCCGTTCGCGCACATCGTCGTGGACGAGGCCCAGGAACTGACCGACGCGGAGTGGCAGATGCTGCTGCTGCGGTGCCCGTCGCGGAGCTTCACCATCGTCGGTGATCGCGCCCAGGCCAGGCACGGGTTCACCGAGTCATGGCAGGAACGGCTCGAGCGCGTCGGGATCGACCGGATCACCCTGGCCTCGCTGAGCGTCAACTACCGGACGCCGGCACAGATCATGGCCGAAGCCGAGCCGGTCATCCGGGCCGTGCTCCCCGACGCCAACGTGCCGACCTCCATCCGCGGCGGCGACGTGCCCGTCGTGCACGGGCCGGCGTCGGATCTGGGCTCGATCCTTGACACCTGGCTGGCCGCGAACGCCGAAGGGATCGCCTGCGTCATCGGCGATCCCTCGTTCCAGGCGACGTCCCGTGTCCGGTCGCTGACCCCGGAGCTGTCCAAGGGGCTCGAGTTCGACCTGGTCGTCCTCGTCGACCCGCGGGCGTTCGGCGAGGGCATCGAAGGAGCGGTCGACCGCTATGTCGCCATGACCCGGGCGACCGGGCGACTGGTCATCCTCACCAGCTCCTGACGCCGGCCGGGCGCGGACCCGCGTGCGGCCGAGCCGGCGGCGTTCCTGTGCGCCGGGACGCCACCGGTGTCCGCGGGCTTGGCCGGCATGCCGTCGCCGCCGTGGCCCGGGTTCATGCCGGCGGTGCGGCCCGGCGCGAAACGGGGGGCGGGGTGGGGCGCCGGCGGACGGTCGTTCGATCACTTCGACGGTGGCGCCAGGCCCGCCTCGTAGGCGAGGATGACGAGCTGGACCCGGTCACGCGCGTCAAGCTTGCTCAGCAGCCGGCCCACGTGCGCCTTGACGGTGGCGACGCTGATGACCAGTTCGGCGGCTATCTCCGGATTGGTCAGGCCGCGTGCGATCAGGGCGAGGACCTCGCGTTCGCGCTCGGTGACGCCCTCCAGCTCCCGCGGCGCGGGAGCTGGAGGGTGGCGGTCGGCGAACGCCTCGATCAGCCGCCTGGTGACGCCCGGTGCGACAAGGGCGTCACCGGCGGCCACGACCCGGATCGCGGTGAGGATGTCGTCCAGGGCCATGTCCTTGACGAGGAATCCGGATGCGCCCGCGCGGAGCGCGCCATAAACGTGGTCGTCCTCGTCGAAGGTGGTCAAAACGATGACGTGGGCCCGGCCAGGGCCTTCGGCGATCAGCCGGGTGGCTTGTATGCCATCCATCCCGGGCATGCGGATGTCCATCACCACGACGTCGGGATCCAGTTCTTCGGCCAGCTGGACGGCGTGGAGTCCGGTCGCGGCCTCTCCCACGAGTTCGAGGTCGGGCGCGTCCGCGATGACCATCTGCAGGGCGGCGCGGATCAGCGGCTGGTCGTCGGCCAGGACGACGCGGACGGTCATCAGGCTCCCGCCGGAAGGGGCAGGCGGGCCGCGACCCGGAAGCCGCCCTCGGGGCGCGGTCCGGCGGAGAAGCTTCCCCCCAGCATGGTGACTCGCTCGCGCATCCCGATCAGGCCATAGCCGCCGTCCGCCTTGAGGCGGGGTCCTCGTCCCCCGTCGAGGACCTCAAGGGCCAGTTCGTCGTCCCGGCACTCGATCGACACCCGGCACCGGCCGGTGCCGGCGTGGCGCGCCACGTTGGTGAGCGCCTCCTGGATGATGCGGTAGGCGGTGACGTCGATCTCTGGCGGCAGCAGACGTCGTCCGCCCAGCCAGCGCACCTCGACGTGGACACCGGCGTCCGTCGTCGTCGCCGCGAGCTTGTCGAGGTCGGCCAGGCCCGGTGCCGGATCGAGCGGCTGGCCCTGCTCGCTGTGACGGAGCGCGCCGAGCATGCGGCGCAGTCCCGACAGCGTCTCGCGCCCGACCGTCTCGATGTCCCCGAGCGCCTGGCTCGCCCGACGCGGCCGGGTGTCGATGACCCGCCGGGCGGCGCCGGCCTGCAGGGCGATGACGCCGATGCTGTGGGCGACCGTGTCATGCAGCTCACGCGAGATGCGCAGGCGTTCGTCGGCGACGGCCCGGGCGGTGGCCGTGGCGAGCAGCGCCTCGGCGTGCTCGCGTGTCTGGCGCACCGAGCGGCCGACCAGCCAGGCGATGACCGCCGTCATGGCCACCGCCAGCTCCTCTGAGGTGCCGACGATCCAGCCGAACAGCAGCCGCGTGGCCAGATAGCCGACGAGCACGGTGAGCGCGCCGGACAGGGCGATGATCCCGGTCCGGCGCGCGCACTCGGCCGCGACGAAGTACAGCGCGACATCGACCGCCAGGAACTGCGCCAAGGGGATCTCGGCCACGCTCAGCGGAACACACGCCAGGACCGCGGAAGCGAGCAACGATCCCAGCGCCGTCAGCGGCCGCCGGCGCAGCAGGACGCCGGCGAAGTGCGCCGGCACGGTGGCCGCCGCCAGGAATACCAATCCATCCCATCGAAAGAAGATCATCCCGGCCGGCTCGGCGGGCCCGGACTCGCCGGGGAGCCCGATCCGCACGAGGAACGTGAACACCAGGCCCACCCACCAGGCGATGACCGTCCATGCGCCGGGCGGAACCCGCTTCAGCGGCGGCAAGGGTGGTGTCACGCGCATGCCCTGGATCGTAACCGCACGTCCGGGACCCTGGCATCGGACCACGGGTGTACGACCGTGATCTACCGGCGCCGCCGCGAATGCGGACGGCGGTCCGATGTGACGCCGGCAGTGCCTGCGGCACCGTCGACCGGGTGATCCACCTCAACGTCTGCCGCCTGCGCCGCACCCTGCTGGCCGCCTTCATCGCCACCGCGGTGGCGGCGCCGGTGACGGAGGCGGCACGTCCCGCGGCCGTCCCCGCTCCCATCCCCGCCACCGCGGCCCCGCCACAGGCGGCGATCCCAGCGGCCCTGGTCGCACGCTACGCCACCGTCCGGGGCGACATCGTGGCCGCCGAGCGGATGGCCGCCCGCCACGGCCACCGGTGGCGGGCCGCGATGCTGCGCGCCATGGCCGCTCCCGAGCGCCGGTTCCTCTCCTTCGACGGCCGTGACGGCGGCCGTGCCGTAGAGGTCTTCGGCGACCTGGCGGCGGCCGAGCGCCTCGCCGTGCTGGTCCCCGGCGGCGACACCCACGTGGACAAGTACGGACTCTTGCGCGGCGGCGCGCTGAGACTGCACCAGGCGCTCGGCGATCGGTCCGCGGTCATCGCCTGGCTTGGCTACCACAGCCCCAACACGGTGAGCCTGGCGGCACTCACCGCTGACCGCGCCGATGAGGGAGCATCGGCACTGCGCGCCTTCGTGAGGGAGCTGACCGCGCTCAAGCCGGTCGCCCGCATCTCCCTGGTGTGCCACTCCTACGGCAGCGTGGTCTGCGGCCGGGCCGCGCCCGGCCTGGACGTCGCCGACATCGTGCTGATCGGCAGCCCGGGTGTCACCGCCGATGACGTTGGCGCGCTGCGGACTCCGGCGGCCGTCTGGGCCGGCAAGGGAAGCCGTGACTGGGTCGCCCACGTGCCGCACATCCGACTCCGCCTGCCGTTCGCCGCGTTCGGGTTCGGCGCCGACCCGGTCTCCGCCAACTTCGGCGCCCGCGTCTTCGCGGCCGGTGGCGGCGGGCACAGCGACTACTTCGCGGCCGGTTCCCCGTCGCTGGTGAACATCGCCCGCATCGTCTGCGGACGGCTCCCCGCCGAGGCGCGCCGTGGTCTTTGAGCTCATCCGGCGCGTCGAGTCGGCGACCCCCGCGGGCCGCGACCGCGCCGTGGACGCGCTGCGCGCGCTGGCCATCGGCGGAGTGGTGCTCGGCCACTGGCTGGTGACCGCGCTGGTCGCCGACAGCGGAACCGTACGCGTCGCCAGCCCCCTGCGGGACATGCCTTATCTCGCCCCCGTCTCCTGGATCTTCCAGACCATGGCGCTCTTCTTCCTGATGGGCGGGCGGTCGGCCGCCCAGAGCCACGCCTGCGCCCGGGCCGGGAATGTCGCCTACGGGCGATGGCTGGGCCGCCGGATGGCCCGCCTGTTCCGGCCGGTCGCCGCCGTACTGGCGGTCTGGACTTTGGTGGCGGCCGTGATGTTCGCCCTTGGAACCGACCCCGTGACCGTGAACGCCCTGGCCAAACTGGTGTGGTCGCCGCTGTGGTTCCTGCTGGTCTTCGCCGCTCAGACGGCACTCACCCCGCTTGTCGCCCGCCTGCACCCGGTGTGGCCGCTGGCCACGGTCGCGTTCGTGGACCTGGTCCGGTTCGGCTTGGGCGGGCCTGCCTGGATCGGCTGGGTCAACCTGGCGGCCGGCTGGCTGGTGCCGTACTGCCTGGGCGCCGCCTGGGCGCGCGACCGCCTGTGCGACCGTGCGACCGGGTGGGCGTTGCTGCTCGGCGGCGCCGCCGCCGCGGCCGCACTCGTGCTGTGGGCCGGCTACCCGGCCTCCATGGTGGGGGTCCCGGGTGCCCGGATCTCCAACCAGTCCCCGCCCACCGCCGCGGCGGTCGCCTTCGGTCTCGCCCAGTGCGGAGCGGCGCTGCTGCTGCTCGGCCCGCTGCGCCGGGTGCTGTCCCGGCCCGGCGCCTGGGCGTTCGTGGCGCTGACGAACCTCTCCGCGATGACGATCTTCCTGTGGCACCAGACGGCCATGATCACAGTCACCGCGCTCGGCCTGCTCACCGGCCGGGCCCTGCCTGGGCTGCACACCGTCCCGGACGGGCCGGCCTGGGTGTTCGCCCGGCTGGCCTGGCTGCCGGCGTTCACGCTGGCCCTGCTCATGTGCCGGGCCGCGTTCCACGTCCACGAACATCGACGGCACCAAGGACCCACGCACGGCACGACCGCGCCCGAGCAGGCGTGGCAATGCTGACAGCGGCTCGTCATCCTCACCAGGCGCCTGACGCCGGCCGAAGCCATCGGCCGAGCCGGTGGCGTTCCTGGACGCCGGCACGCCACCGGCCGCGCGCGCGGGCCTCGGCGCCAGGCCCTGCGCGGTGAGGGTCCCGTCAAGTGATCAGATTCCGGCGGGAGCAGGCGGGGTGAGGTGAGAAGCCGGTTCGGTGGTCGGCGCGTCGGGGCCGGGGGGACGGTCGGGGTCCTCCCCGCCGAGGTCGAGCCGGAAGGGCGGGTAGCGGTCGGTCATCAGGGCGACGTAGCCGATGACCCGCTGCTCCCAGCGGTTCAAGCCGACGATGAGGTCGAACAGCGGCCCGGAGTAGCGGCCGGTGAACGCGAGAATGATCGCGGAGATCAGGACCAGGAGCCCGGCCAGACCGCCGCCCCACGTCCAGGCCTGGTCTCCGGCCTGGCCGCTGAGCCAGCCCCCTCCGCCGAACATGACTCCGAGGATCAGCAGGTGCGGGATGGCCAGCAGCCATTTCACCAGGACCAGGCCGCGATGCAGCCGCTCCGGGTACTCGATGTCCAGCCCGGCCGGGTATCCGGGCACCGCCGCCAGCGTGAACGGCGGGTAGCGGTCGGTGCCTAACGCGCTGTAGGCGTAGAAGCCCACGCGCCAACTCCAGCGCAGCACGCCGAGGTTGAAGTCGAAGAGCGGGCGGGGGTAGCGGCCGGTGAACACGATCGCGACCAGCGCGACGAGGGTCAGCAGCGCGAAGCCGATCCACAACGGGATCAGGACCAGCACGTGCGGCACGATCAGCAGCCACTTCACCAGCCAGAGCCAGCGCGACAGGGGACCGTCGAGCCGGGCGCGCACGTGGACCGGGTAGGGCCGGCCCTCGGGGGTCGAGGCTCGCGGGGTGAACGGGGTCGATGAACTCATGATCGCTTCCTTCTGGTCGGAGCCGGCCGGGCGATCGTCGTCAGGGTGACGACGACCTTGCCCCGGGCCCGGCGCTGGTGCATGTACTGGACGGACGCGGGCGTCCGCTCGAGCGGGCAGGTCCGGTCGACGGCCCTCCTCACATGGCCGGACTCGATGAGCCCGGTCAGGACGAGCAGGTCTTGCCGCGGGCATCGAGACGCTCACCATGCGCGAGCTCGGCGAGAAGCTCGGGGGCGAGGCCATGTCGCTGTACAACCATGTGTCCAGCAAGGGCGAGCTCCTCGACGGCATGATCGACACCGTCTTCGGCGAGCGGCGAGTACCCGCACCTCACCGAGATGGCCGTCGAACACCTCCTGCGGCCCGGCCACGACCACGGCGGCGAGTTCATGTTCGGGCTGGACCTGATCCTCGACGGTCCGGGCCGGGCGGCCGCGGACGGCCGAGGTGCCCGGGCGGGACGCGCGCCTCAGCCGTCCGGATCTGCGGGCGTCAGACGGCGCGAGGCGGCGCCTCATGCCCTGTCGGCGGCAGGCCGCACCGCTCAGCGCGTTCTTTTGGACCGCGAGGGGCGTAGGGTCGAGGTCAGGAGAAGAACGACACACCAGCCGGGCCACCTTCCGCCGGTTCGGGCACCAAGAGTCGTCCCAGACCCCGGCGGCATCGACCAGTCCACGGCAGCGCAGGCGATCCCGTCGTCGTCACCGCCCCCTCCCTGACGACCAGGGGGTCTCCGCGTCCACGGCGGGCCGCGGGCACCGTCACGGCCATGGTCATCGCTCAACGATCGCCACCAGCGTCGGCGACCACTGGACCTGCCACTCGGAAACCTTCTTCCGGCAGGCGGGACGGCGAGCCGGTTGGCGCAGCCAGGAGCATCACCATGCCCAGCACCCACCTCGATCAGACCGGGCCGAGTGAGACCGGCCCCGCCCGCCACGGCGACGCCCTCGCCCAGGTGCCGCACGCCCCCGTCGAAGACGACGACCGCATCGCCTCCGACCTGCACGACATCCTGATCAATCAGATCTTCATCGTCAGCCTGGACCTGCACGCCGCCCGCACCCTCACCGACGACGCCCAGGCCAGGGCGCGCATCACGCGCGCCATCCGCGGACTGGACCACGCCATCACCGACCTCAGACAGACCGTCCTCGACCTCGCCCAGCACACCTCGCCCCCCGGCCACGAGGACATCGCCTCGGTCTCCGGCAGTGGCATGTGACGCCGGGCGGCCGCGCCCGGGCCCGCGGGCGAGTGCGTCCCGCCGGGATGCCGGGCGCGGCCACCTCCGCCGGGCCATGTCCTCGGCGCCGCCCCTCAGCCCGTCGCGCCCGCCCGCTCACGCACCGATCGGAGCGGCTCCTGCTCGGCTCGAAGCCTGATCCCTCGCAGCATCCTGCGCGTCATCACGAAAGAGACCGCGGCGACCGGCTCGATCAGCGGCGGCCAGACCCGCTCGATGGGCGCGCCGATGGTGATCGCGCGAGTGGCCGTCAGATCGGCATGGTCCAGGAGCTCGTCACCCGGCTGCGGGCCCCGGGCCTCCTGCTCGGTACCGTCCCACGCGAGCTGCCGGTCACGGAGCGCCCACCAGTAGCAGGCCACCACTCCCAAGGCCGGCGGACCGCTCTTCCGCCGTGAACTCCGCATGATCGACGTCCCTCCCGCAGCCCTGCTCCTGCTCGCCAGGCTGCCACGATGCACGCCGGATACTCAGGGCCGAAAGACCTCTGCATCCCGGGTCGGCCGGCATGGTGAGCTTCCCGCCAGATCTGAAGGCGGGCCTCGAGGTGGCCGGCGCGGTGGCCCGGCGGCGGGCCTTGCGCCTACGCTCGGGACAGCCGATCGGCGCGGGCGCCCGCCACGGTCGTGGCCCGCCGGGTGCCGACCGGCCCCGGCACCGGGGAGGCGGCAAGGACATCGGCGCGGCGCCGGCCCGAGATGATCGGCCGCCTAGGGCCGGCATGACAGGAAAGGAGGAAGCGGAAATGAACACCTCGCAGAACAAGCTCGCCCGGCAGACGTTCGTGGAGCTGGCCGACACACTGGTCACCGACTACGACGTCATCGACTTCCTCGACTTCCTCGCCCACCGGGTCGTCGACCTGCTCGCGGTGACCGCGTGCGGAGTCCTGGTCGCCGACCATCACGGCACCTTGAACCTGCTGGCCGCCTCCAGCGAGCAGACCCGGCTGCTGGAGCTGTTCCAGCTGCAGAGCGCCCAGGGGCCCTGCCTGGACGCCTACCGGTCCGGGGCCGGCGTGCACTGCGAGGACCTCGCCCGGACCGGCGGCGAGTGGCCGCTGTTCGCCTCGGCCGCGGTGTCCACCGGCTACAGGGCGGTGCACGCGCTGCCGATGCGGTTGCGCGAGGAGGTCATCGGCGCGGTGAATCTGTTCGGCACCGGACCAGGCCCGCTGGATCCCGAAGACGTCGAGCTCGGCCAGGCCCTGGCCGACGTGGCCACCATCGGCATCCTGCACGAACGCCTCGTGCGGCGAGGCGAGGCGGTCGCCGACCAGCTCCAGGGCGCGCTGAACAGCAGGGTACTGATCGAACAGGCCAAGGGCGCGCTGGCTCAGCAGCTGGGCATCTCCGTCGACCAGGCCTTCACGATCCTTCGCGCCCACGCCCGGCGCACCAACAGCAAGATCACCGAGATCGCGCGGGCGGTCATCGGGAACGGACTGCAGATCACCGTGCCGGCACCGGTACGAACCCGACCCGGCACCACAGGCTGACCCGGGCCCCGCACCCGCCGCGCGCCTTCCGCGCGAGCCGGCACCGATGCGACCACGCCCGGTGGGCGAGCAGGCCGGACGGCGGGCGGTCGCCGGTTGACGCGCTCAGGGCCCGGCATGCTGGAAGTGTTCCTCCAGCCGGGTCACCCTCAGGAGCCGATGCAGGCTGGGGGTGACTCCGGAGAGGTACAGCGCCGTGTGCTGCGTGCGGGCAAGGCGCTGGAGCGCGATCAGGACCCCCAGACCGGCGGCGCCGATGAACGACACGCCGCTGACGTCCAGGACGAGCCGTGACCAGCGGGCTTCGGCGAGAGCGTGCGCGACGTGCGCGCGCAGCCGATCGGTCGTGGCGATGTCGAGCTCCCCCGCCACGGTCACCGTCACCGTGCCGCCACAACGCACGGTCGACAGCCGTAGTGCGTCCATGATCCGGACCCCTGCCCCTCAGCGTGTCAAGACACTCTGCCGGGCACGGGCGCCTCAGAGCCTCACGCGAGGCTCTGACCGCTCGCAGCCGACCGAGACCGACGTGCCGCTGGGTCTGGGCGTCACGGAGAATCGCGAAATGCGACGAACACCGAATGCGAGTCGGGCACCCTCAGTGAAGACGCCAACTCGCTCCGTAGTCTAACGCCCGGACGGGCCCGCCGAAGCGGCGATGCGATAATCGCCGGCGTCCGCCCGATGCCGCGGCGCACGTCGCCGCGGGCGCGATTCCGGGCGTGCGACGATGGCCCGATGACCAACGAACCCATCGAGCTCGGCGCGGCGCTGGCCTCTTTCGACGCGCTGTGGAGCCCGCGCATCGTCACCCGGATCAACGACTACGACGTCCGTGTCGCCAAGGTGGCCGGGGAGCACGTCTGGCACACCCACGAGGGGACCGACGAGTTCTTCCTGGTGCTGGAGGGCGAGCTGGACATCGCCCTGCGCGAGCAGGAGGACGGCGCGCAGCGCGTCGTCACCCTGCCCAAGGGGGCGGTGTTCGTCGTGCCTCGCGGCGTGCCGCACAAGCCGTCCTCGGCCGCCGGCGCCTCGATCCTGATGTTCGAACCGAGCGGGACCTCCACGGTCGGCGACCGCCACGACCCGGTCCCCGGTCACGTCGACGCCACCACGGGCCACCCGCTCGGCTCGGTGTGATCACCGGCCGGTGATCGGGCGGCCGCCACCGCAGCCCCGCCCTGGAGCCGATGACGGGTGAGGAAGCGCCCTGTGCCCCGCCTCGCGTCCCGGCGCGAGGCGGGGCGGCCGGGACGCGGGGCGGGGGCCCGTCGGCGGGCGTCAGTGCTGCCAGCTCCAGTCGCGGACCTCGGCGATGTCCTCGCCGTACTCGCGGGTGTGGGCCCGGGCCCGCGCACGGGAGTCGACCATCTCCTGCCGCAGATGGCCGCAGCGCTCCGACAGGCCAGGGACGCGGTCGATGACGTCCATGACCAGGTGGTAGCGGTCGATGTCGTTCATCATCGCCATGTCGAAGGGCGTGGTGGTGGTGCCCTCCTCCTTGTATCCGCGCACGTGCAGGTTGTCGTGGCCGTGGCGCCGGTAGGTCAGGCGGTGGATCAGCCATGGATAGCCGTGGAAGTTGAAGATGACGGGCCTGTCGGCGGTGAACATGGCGTCGAAGGCGGTGTCGGTCAGGCCGTGAGGGTGCTCGGTGTCCGGCTGCAGCCGCATGAGGTCCACGACGTTGACCACCCGCACCTTCAGGTCGGGCAGGTGGCGGCGCAGCAGGTCGGCGGCGGCGAGCGTCTCCAGGGTGGGCACGTCGCCGGCGCAGGCCAGCACCACGTCCGGCTCCACGCCCTGGTCGTTGGAGGCCCACTGCAGGATGCCGAGCCCGCGGGTGCAGTGCAGGATCGCCTCGTCCATCGGCATCAGGTCGAGCACCGGCTGCTTGCCGGCGACCACGACGTTGACGTAGTCGCGCGAGCGAAGGCAGTGGTCGGCGACCGACAACAGGGTGTTGGCGTCCGGCGGCAGGTAGACGCGCACCACGGTGGCCTTCTTGTTGACCACCACGTCCAGGAACCCGGGGTCCTGGTGGCTGAAGCCGTTGTGGTCCTGGCGCCAGACGTGCGAGCTGAGCAGGTAGTTCAGCGAGGCGATCGGACGCCGCCAGGGAATCTTGCGCGAGGCCTCCAGCCATTTGGCGTGCTGGTTGAACATCGCGTCGATGATGTGGATGAACGCCTCGTAGGAGGTGAACAGCCCGTGGCGCCCGGTGAGCAGGTAGCCCTCCAGCCAGCCCTGACACAGGTGCTCGCTCAGCACCTCCATCACCCGGCCCTCGGCGGCGATGTGGTCGTCGGTGGGCAGCCGCTCGGCGTTCCACACCCGGTCGGTGACCTCGAACGCCGCGCCCAGCCGGTTGGAGGCCACCTCGTCGGGGCCGAGCAGCCGGAAGTTGGCGGGGTTGGCGCTGATGATGTCGCGCACGAACTCGCCCAGCGTGCGGGTCGGCTCGGTGGTGGAGGTGGCCGGCGCCTTGACCTCGACGGCGTAGTCGCGGAAGTCGGGCAGCACCAGCGGGTCGAGCAGTTCGCCGCCGTTGGCGTGCGGGTTGGCGCTCATGCGGCGCGGCCCTTCGGGCACCAGGGCGCGCACCTCGGCCACCGGGCGGCCGTGCTCGTCGAACAGCTCCTCGGGCCGGTAGGAGCGCATCCATTGCTCCAGCTCGCCGAGCTTGCTCGGGTCGTCGCGGACCACGGCCAGCGGCACCTGGTGGGAGCGCCAGGTGCCCTCGACCGGCAGCCCGTCGACCTCCTTGGGGCCGGTCCAGCCCTTGGGCGTGCGCAGGATGATCATCGGCCAGCGCCTGTCGGCGCCCGCCTTCACCTCGGCGATCTGCTCGAAGACCGTGTCCAGGGTGTCGGCCATGAGCCGATGCATGACCGCCGGGTCGTCGCCCGCGACGATGTGGGGGCGGTAGCCGTAGCCTTCCATGAGCTTGATCAGCTCGGACTCGGGGATGCGCGCCAGCACCGTCGGGTTGGCGATCTTGTATCCGTTGAGGTGGAGGATCGGCAGGACGACGCCGTCCTTGGCCGGGTTGACGAACTTGTTGGAGTGCCAGCTGGCGGCCAGCGGGCCGGTCTCGGCCTCGCCGTCCCCGACGACGCACGCCACCACCAGATCGGGGTTGTCGAACGCGGCGCCGTAGGCGTGGGCCAGGGAGTAGCCGAGCTCGCCGCCCTCGTGGATGGAACCGGGCGTCTCGGGGGCCACGTGGCTGGGGATGCCGCCGGGGAAGGAGAACTGGCGGAACAGCCGGCGCATCCCGTTCTCGTCCTGGGAGACCTCGGGGTAGACCTCCGAGTACCTGCCCTCCAGCCAGGCGTGGGCGACGGCGGCCGGGCCGCCGTGCCCGGGGCCGGCGATGTAGATCATGTCCTGGTCGCGCTGCTTGATCACCCTGTTCAGGTGGGCGAAGACGAAGTTCAGGCCGGGGGTGGTGCCCCAGTGGCCGAGCAGGCGGGGCTTGATGTGCTCCGGCAGCAAAGGCTCACCGAGCAACGGGTTGTCGAGCAGGTAGATCTGCCCGACCGACAGGTAGTTGGCGGCACGCCAGAAAGCATCGACTCGCTCAAGCTCGCTCATGGATAAGAGCGTTCCCCGTCGCGGCCGGCGATTCCAGAGACCTTGGTCCCTAGCCCGCAGGGCCCTCCGCCGTGGCGTCCGCGAAGGAGAGCACGGCGGCGTCGGCGGAGGTGGCGATGCGGTCGAGAAGCCGGCGCAGGCCGCGCACCTCGGTCTCGGTCAGCCCGGTGGCGGCGAAGATGCGCGCGGGCACCCGCCCGGCCCGCTCGCGCAGCGCCGAGCCCGCGGAGGTGAGGACCACCCGCACCGACCGTTCGTCGAGCCGGTCGCGTTCGCGGCGCACCAGGCCCGCGGCCTCCAGCCGTTTCAGCAGCGGCGACAGGGTGCCCGAGTCGAGCCGTAGCGCGGAGCCGAGCTGTTTGACGGTGGGGGCGTGGCCGTCGGCGTGCGGGCGTTCCCACAGCGCCAGCATCAGCAGGTACTGGGGGTAGGTGAGGCCGAGGCCGGCGAGCTCGCGCCGGTAGACGCCGTCCAGCGCGCGGCAGGCGGCGTGCATGGCGAAGCAGACCTGATCGTCCAGTCGCGGCGGCTCTTCCCACATGGCGTCCAGTGTACAACTTGACTGCACACAATTAAATTGTGCACAATTCAATTGTCTCCATCGAAGGGAAGCGCCATGAGCACCGTCCTGTACACCGCCGTCGCCACCGCCTCCGGCAGGGAGGGCCGCGCGGTCTCCTCCGACGGCCTGCTGGACGTCACCCTCGCGCCGCCCAAGACGCTCGGGGGCACCGGCGAGGGCACCAACCCCGAGCAGCTGTTCGCCGCCGGGTATGCCGCCTGCTTCTCCAGCGCCCTCGGCGAGGTCGCGCGGCGGACGAAGCTCGACGTCTCGCACGCGGCCGTCACCGCCGAGGTCGGGCTGGTCCAGGGCGAGGACCGCGCGTTCGGCCTCACCGTCACGCTGCGGGTGGAGCTGCCCGACGAGCTGCAGGGCGAGCAGGGCCGCGCCCTGGTGGAGGCCGCCCACCAGGTGTGCCCCTATTCGAACGCCACCCGGGGCAACATCCCGGTCGAGCTGGTCGTCGAGTAGGCCCGGCCGCCGGGCGCGCCGTCCTCCCGCCCCGCCCGGCGCGCCCTCCCCCGGCCTGCCCCCCGGCGAACGGGAAGCCTGGAGGCGGGAGGCGCGGAAAATGCGTTGCGGAACTGTCGGGGGACTTGGCTAGGGTTCTGCCTCGTGTCGCAACAACCTCTGATCTTTGCGCGTGGCCTGGTGAAACGCTTCGGCGACTTCACCGCGGTGGACGGCATCGACCTGTCGGTGGCGCCCGGCGAGGCGTTCGGCTTCCTCGGCCCCAACGGCGCCGGCAAGTCCTCCACGATGCGCATGATCAGCGGCGTGTCGCTGCCGACGGCGGGCGAGCTTCGCATCCTCGGCATGGACCCCTCCCGCGACGGCGCCCGCATCCGCGGGCGGCTCGGCGTCTGCCCCCAGCTGGACAACCTCGACCCCGACCTGAGCGTGCGCGAGAACCTCACCGTCTACGCCCGCTATTTCGGCATCGGCCGGCACGAGGCGCACCGCCGGGCGGACGAGCTGCTGGAGTTCGTGCGGCTGGCCGACCGCGCCGGCAGCAAGGTCGAACCACTGTCGGGCGGCATGAAGCGCCGGCTCACCATCGCCAGGGCCATGGTCAACGACCCCGACATCATCCTGCTCGACGAACCCACCACCGGCCTCGACCCGCAGGCCCGCCATCTGCTGTGGGAGCGGCTGTTCCAGCTCAAGCGGCGCGGCACCACCCTGGTGCTCACCACCCACTACATGGACGAGGCCGAACAGCTGTGCGACCGGCTGGTCGTGATGGACGGCGGCCGCATCGTCGCCGAGGGCTCGCCGCGCTCGCTCATCCAGACCTACTCCACCCCCGAGGTGGTCGAACTGCGCTTCGGCGACGAGCGCCCCGCCGACCTGGCGGCCAAGCTGACCGGCATCGGCGAGCGCGTCGACCCGCTGCCCGACCGCCTGCTGGTGTACACGGCCGACGGCGACGCCGCCACCGCCGAGGTGCACCGGCGCGGGCTCACCCCCTCCAGCGTGCTGGTGCGCCGCTCCACCCTGGAGGACGTCTTCCTGCACCTCACCGGCCGGACGCTGGTCGACTGATGGCTTCGCTCACCGGCCAGGTCTCGGCCCGCTCGACGCTCGCGGTGCTGGAGCGCGCCCTCGTTCTGTACCGCCGGCTGTGGACCGCCTCGGCGTTCTCCTCCTTCGGGCTGCCCGTGCTGTTCCTGCTCAGCATCGGCCTGGGCGTCGGCGGGTACGTCGGCCGCATCGACGGAGCCGACTACCTGTCATGGATCGTCCCGGGCGTGCTGGCCTCGACCGCCTTCCAGATGTCGATCGGCGAGTGCACCTACCACGTCCTCGGCGACTTCAAATGGGCACGCGCCTACCACGCCATGCGCGCCACCCCCGTCCAGATCGGCGACATGGTCTGCGGCTGGCTGCTGTACATCCTGATCCGCGCCGAGGTCGGGGTGCTGGTGTTCCTGGCCGTCACCTCGCTGTTCGGCGCGCTGCACTCGCCGTGGGCGCTGGTCACGCCGCTGGTGTGCGCGCTGGTCGCCCTGGCCGCCGCCGCCCCCACGATGGCCTTCGCGGCCGGCGTCGACAACGACGGCTACTTCGCCCTGGTGTTCCGCTTCGTGATGATCCCCGCCTCGCTGTTCAGCGGGGTGTTCTTTCCCGTGGAACAGATGCCCGCCCTCGCCCGGCCGCTGGCCTACCTGTCGCCGCTGTGGCACGGCGTCGAACTCAACCGCTCGGCCACGCTCGGCACCGCACCATCCTGGCCGGTCGCCGCGCACGTCGCCTACCTGCTGGCCTTCGCCGCGGCGGGCACACTGTGGGCCTTCCACGCCTTCCGCAAGCGACTCCAGGACTGACACATGGTGACCACGATGATCGCCGCCCGGGTGGCCCCCGCCCGGGTCGGCGCGGTGATCGGCCGCAACCTCGGGGCGCTGCGCTCGGGCCCCGCCTACTGGCTGGTGCTGCTGTCGGGCTTCTTCGAGCCGCTGCTGTACCTGCTGTCCATCGGCGTCGGCGTCGGCGCGCTGGTCGGCGACCTCCCGGTGGGCGGGCGGTCCCTGCCGTACGCCGCCTACGTCGCCCCGGCCATGCTGGCGGTCTCGGCGATGTCGGGCGCGCTGGCCGAGACCACGTTCAACTTCTTCCACAAGATGAAGTACCAGAAGACCTTCGACGCCATTCTCGCCACGCCGGTGCGGCCGCTCGAGCTCGCGCTCGGCGAGCTCGGCTGGGCCATGATCCGCGGGTCGCTGTACACCGGCGCGTTCGTCCTGATCATGGCGGCGCTCGGTCTGACCGAGCCGCTGTGGGCGCTGGCCGCCTTTGCCGCGACGATCCTGGTCGGGCTGGCGTTCGGCGCCGCCGGCATGGCGGTCAGCACGCTGATGCGCGGCTGGCAGGATTTCGACCTGCTGACGACCGGGCAGTTCGCCCTGTTCCTGTTCTCCGGCACCTTCTCCCCCGTCGGCGACTACCCGGCGGCCATGCAGGTGTTCGTCCAGCTCACCCCGCTGTACCACGCGGTCGAGCTGGTCCGGGGCCTGTCCATCGGCGACCCGCGCTGGGGTCTGCTCGCGCACGTCGCCTACCTGCTGGTCATGGTCGCAGGCGGCCTGTGGTTCGCCTCCCGCCGCCTCCAGCGCGTCCTTTGCGTCTGACCCGCCTCCCTCCCGGCGCGAGCAGGACGCGAGTCCCCACCGGTCCGCGAGGCGAGGTGCCGGCCGCGGAGCCCGGGCCATATGAGTGGAGCGGTAGCACGGTTGAGTGCCACCGCATGGTCTGTCCGGCGGCGCTGGTCCGCGGTGCCCGCCCGGCAGTGCGGATGAGTCCTGCTCCGGGGCGGGAACTACGCGTCCTTCTCGTCCCGCCGGCCGCCGGGTTCGGGATGGTAGCCGTAAGCGGCGGCCCGCACCGTCTCCTCGTCCTCCAGCCCGGAGCCGATCGTGCCGCCGACGGTGGCCAGCGAGCTGATGATCCAGGCCAGTATCAGGTAGTCGGTGAAATCGACCGGCCGCTGCAGGGTCTGTTCCAGCACGGATGTGTCGATCAGCAGCGCTGCTGCGAGTATCGTTCCGGCGAACAGCACCAGATAGGACACCGCGGTGGCCAGGCTCAGGGTGAGGACCGTGCCCAGGTTGAACAGCCGGGCCAGCTCAGCGGGTGTCTCCTGGTCCGGTCTCTTCCATAGGTCGTGCGCGACGATCAGCCAGGCCACCAGCGCGGTCAGCCCGAGGAACATGATCACGGTGAGGCGGAGCCCGCCGAGCGCATCGCCCATCTGCCAGATGGTGTCGGTGGTGAGCGCTAACGCGGCCGTGCCGAAGGCGCCGACCAGCAGTTTGGACAGGCCCAGCAGGGCGCGCCCCGGGCGGTTGGCCCGGACCATTCCGATCACCAGCCGCACCCGGCCGATCAGCCGCGAGGCGATGTAGATCACTTCCCCGGCGTCAGCCTCGCCGACCACGCGGTGAATGGCGGCAACCTGGCCGACCAGCTCGGCCGGTGCCCAGGCGGCCGGCGGCACCCGCTCCTCGGAAGCGTCGGTGAGCAGCCGGCCCACCAGACCCGGAACGGCTGCGCGGACCGCTCGCAGCTGGCGCAGCCCCAGCGCGGGCAAGGACACCATCGCGACTCGGCGCCGGGCGGACGTCTGCCCGACCAGCGGCATCCGCTGGGTGTGCAGCGGCAGGTCGGTCAGGCAGATCGCGACGTCCCACCGGGCGTCGGCGCGCCGGCGGGCGAGATCGTCGAGTAGCGCCTCAACGCCGCCGTCGCGGCGCGGAGCCACTTCACCCCAGCCTTCCCGGACGGTCCACCGCACGTCCGCTGCCACCCGCTCGGCGAGCCGGTCGGCCAGCTCGGCGGCGAGCCGCGCGACCACCTGGGCCGGGTAGTCCGGCGGGGTCGCCACGAGTCCGACGACGATCTCCGGCAGACGCTGATCACTGGTGGCCATTGGCGCTCCTCTGCCGGTCGCCGGGCGAAACCCCGGCACTGACTACCCGCAGTCGCGTTATATATGCGTAGTGTATCGAGTCGTGCTCTCATGGCCGTGAAACAGCCGGCCACGCGCCTCGCCGTTCGGCGCGGTCGCCGAGGTGGGCGGGGCGCGTGGCCATGGCGGGTAGCCTGCGGCTCGATCTCCAGGTTGATGTCGCGCGGGTCCGCGAGCGGCCGTTGGGGATCAGTTCCACCACCAGGACGCCCGGTTGATCGCCGATGTGAGACCGTCCCTCGGGCGCGGTGCCGGCGGGCGGCCCGGAGCCGTCGGCGGACCACCGTCGGCGGAGTGACCGACGGGTGTCCGTGGAGTCGCCCGGTACCACGCCGCACGGGTGGCGACATCGAATTCTCAGTCGCCGGGCGACGGCCGTCCCTCGGCTGCGGATGTCGAGCGATCGTCGAAGAGGAGTTCGCCACCAAGCTGGCTGTACAGCTCGAGTTGGTCGTAGTAGATCCGATGAGTGATGATCTTGTCGTTGCCGACGGAGCAGGTGCTGGTGCCGCGAACGGCGACAGGACGGCCGGTTCCGTCCAGCACACCCCCGCCGGGCAGTGCCAAAGGCCCGTCATGCGTGCCGGTGAGCATCCATTCGGTCACCGCGGGATCGGCGCAGGACACGGTGTGCCAGATCGTCATGCGCAGGTCCGGAAACCCTTTGAAGACCTCCTCGTAGAACGAGGCGATCTGGTCGTGTCCTTCCGCGACGCCCTCCGGGGTCACCAGGACCCCGTCCCGGCTGTGGCATTGAAGAACACGATCCAGATCGTGGGCGTTGAAGGCCTCGAGCAGCTTGTCCTTGAGCGCGTGAGCGTCGCCCATGGTCATCACCTCCTCGACAGGGCCCCTTCCGGCGTTGGACGCGCCATCACGGCGGCCGGCCTTCGCCCGGGGACGGCCGCCGTGAGGGCGTGCGCACCCGCGGTGGCGGCCTGGGCGTCGCGTGTCAGCTGAGCTCGCCTGGATGGATGACGACCTTGGTCCAGCCGAGATCCCGCCGGTCGAAGTGCTCGTAGCCGTCCGGTGCGTCGTCCAGGTTCAGTTCATGCGAGACGACCCAGGACGGCCGGGCCTTCCCTTCGTGGATGAGCGTGCAGAGCTGCCGGTTGTAGCGCTTCACGTTGCACTGGCCGTTGCCGATCATCTGGCCCTTGAACCAGAACATCCCGTAGTCGAAGGCGATCTCGCCCTGCTTGAAGAGATCGTCCGGGCTGCCGGGATCCGATGGGATGAAGACGCCGACGACGCCGATGGTCCCGGTGAACTTGACCGATTTGACGAGGTTGTTGAGCGTCATGTTGGGGTGCTCGTGCCCCTGTGGGTCGTGCGCCTGGTAGCCCACGCATTCGCAGCCCCGGTCGGCGCCCAGGCCCTTGGTGAGTTCCATGATCTGATCGACGGGGGGCGACTGGGAGTCGTCGATCGCGATCGCGCCGATCTCCTCGGCTTTGGCGAGCCGGTCGGGGTGGCGGTCGACGACCATCACCTTGCTCGCGCTCTTGAGCGTGGCGGAGTAGGCGGCCATCAGCCCGACGGGCCCCGCTCCGTAGATCACGACCGAGTCGCCCGCCTCTACCTGGGCGAGTTGAGTCGCGTGCCAGCCGGTGGGCCAGATGTCGGCGAGCATGACGTAGTCGTTCTGCTTCTCCTTCGCGTCGTCGGGAAGGAGGAGGCAGTTGAAGTCGCCGTAGGGCACGCGCAACAGCTCGGCCTGGCCGCCGCTGTAGGGCCCCATGTCCGCGAAGCCGTATGCCGCCCCGGCCATGCCCGGCTCGGGATTGGTGGTGAGGCAGTAGGCCGTCAGGCCCTTTTCGCAGTTGACGCAGAAGCCGCACGAGATGTTGAACGGGATGCAGACCACGTCGCCGACGCGGATGCGGTCGACGGCCGATCCGATCTCGACCACTTCGCCGAGGTTCTCGTGGCCGAGGACCCGGCCTGTCTCGAAGTCGGTCCGGCCTTCGTACATGTGCAGGTCCGACCCGCAGATGTTGGTCGTGGTGATGCGAACCAGGACATCGGTGGGCCGCTCGATGCGCGCGTCTGGGACGTTCTCGACATTGACCTGTCGAGGTCCGTTGTATACGACTGCTCTCATGATTTCCTCGCATGCGATTGTTTGCGAAGGATCGCCTTACCCGTCAGCGACGGGACGAAGGGTTCTGCGCCGTGCAGCAGGTCAACGGTCATGCCTCCTTCCTCGTTCGCTGTGACCGCGCCCTTGGCTGGACGCGGCGCCGAAGTCTCCGGGCGCCTGGGGCGGGCATCGGAGCTGATCGCCGAGGCCGTCCCGGCCGCCTCAGAGCAGCAGGTCGAACACGCCTATCGTGCGCTCCCACTGCTCCGTCGCGGGGTTCTTCAGCTCCGGATCCACGACCTTGAAAGTCCGAGCCAGTGCCACGGACAGGCCGCCGACGATCTCGGGCAGGCGGCCGGCGGTCTCCTCGCCGATCGACAGATCGAGCGGAGGCAGCATGGCGAGCTGCTCCAGGATGGGTTTCAGCTCGATGTCCTCATCCAGGAGGCGGAACCGGTGGATGCTCTCCTGGAGGCCCTTGGTGACGGGTAGATCCCAGGGTTCGATGATGTCGCGACGGTTCGCCTTGGCGTGGGCCTGGCCGATCACCAGAAGGTCGTGGACCTTGTCGTTCACGAAGTCGCTGTAGCGCCGCAGGTCGTCCTTGTCGACGTCGACACCCGCGGCACTGCGGAAAAGGCGTTCGAATCTCGGCACCGCCATGACAACCATGGAGGTCTCCTTCCTTCCGGCCCGCGATCACTCTCCAGCTTGGAGGTAGTCGTGGATCAGCCGTACGGCCATGGCGCCTTCACCGACCGCCGCGGCCACCCGCTTGACCGACCCGCTCCGCACGTCCCCGGCCGCGAAAATGCCCGCCCTGCTCGTCTCCAGTGGGAACGGCCGGCCGGCGGAGGCGGGCATGCCTTCCTTGCCCGACCGGGTGGCGTCCGCGCCCGTCAGTATGTAGCCCCGAGGGTCGAGCGCGATCTCGTCGGCCAGCCAGGCGGTGTAGGGCTCCGCGCCGATGAAGATGAACATCGCGCGGGCCTCGATCGTGGAACGCTCGCCGGCGCGGTTGTCCTCGGCGATGACCGCGGCGAGCCTCTCGTCCCCGATCAGCTCCCGGACCTCGGTGTTCAGCATGATCTGGATCCGGGGATGCCGTTCGATCTCAACGGCCAGGTAGCGGGACATGTTCCTGGACAGTGCGTCGTCCCGCACGAGCAGTCGGACGCAGGCGGCGTGCCGGGCCAGGAACAGGGCGGCCTGGCCGGCCGAGTTGCCTCCGCCCACGACGACGATCGGGTCCCGCTCGCACATCTGGGCTTCGAACATGGTCGCCGCGTAGTAGACGCTCGTGGGCTCGAATTTCTCCAGGTTCCCGATGTCGAGTCTGCGGTAGCGGACGCCGGTCGCGATGATCAGGGTGCGCGCGTGGATCGTGCCGCCCTCCCCTACGGTGACGATGTGGTCGCCCGCGTTCAGGTGCAGTCCGCATGCCTGCGCGGGGACGTAGAAACGCGCGCCGAACTTGCCGGCCTGGATCGCCGCCCGTTCTGCCAGCTCACCGCCGGAGATCCCGGACGGGAAGCCGAGGTAGTTCTCGATCCGTGAGGAGGTGCCCGCCTGGCCGCCCGTCGCGACATTGTCCAAAATCATCGTCGCGAGGCCCTCCGACGCCCCGTAGACCGCCGCGGCCAGCCCCGCCGGCCCGGCGCCGATGACGAGCAGGTCGCATTGGGTCTCCTGTACCCGTGGTGCGGACAGCCCGATCGCCCGGGCAAGCTCCGCGTTGCTCGGGTTGCGGAGCACCGTCTCGCCACGCGAGATCACGACCGGGGTCTCCTCGGGAGTGACGCCCATGCTCCGCAGGAACCGCTCTGCCTCCTGGTCCTGCTCCAGGTCGATCCACCGGTGCGGCAGCCGGTTGCGTGCCGCGAACTCGCGCAGCCGCCGGAAATCGGCCGAGAAGCGGGAGCCGATGATGCGGAAGCCGGCCCCCAGTCCGATGAGCATCGTGCGGCGGATGAGGTAGGCCCGCAGGATGAGGTCGCCGATCGCCGGATCATCGGCGACCAGGCGGCGGAGCGCGTCCGCCGGCACGGCGAGGACCTCGCCGTCCTCGGCCACCACGCCGGTGACGAAGCCCACCTGGCCGGTGAGCACGTTGAGCTCTCCCAGGAACCGGCCTGCCCCGTGGACGCCGATCACCTGGTCCTCGACTCCGAATCCCTCGACCGTCGCCACCTTTCCGGCCAGGACCGCGAAGAATTCGGTGCACGGAAGGCCCTCCGCGTAAAGGACCTCATCCTGGCGGACCCGGCGCCGCTCGCCGTGCGGGGCCAGCGCCTGGAGCTGCGCGTCGCTCAGCCGCGGGTAGGCCCCCTGCGGGTCCGGCGTCTCGCAGAGCTCAGGCGGCCAGCGCATCGTCCACCCATTCGCGTAGAGCGGGAGCCGGCGCCGCGCCCGATCGCCGGGTGACGACCCGGCCCTGATCGATCACGACAAGCGTCGGGATGGCCTGCACGGCGAAGCGTTCCGACAGCCGGGGCGCTTCGTCCACGTTCACCTTCACCAGCTTCATCCGGCCGGCAAGATCGGCCGCGACCTGCTCCAGCGCCGGGCTGACCATGCGGCAGGGGCCGCACCAGGGTGCCCAGAAGTCGACGACCACCGGGATCCGGGCCGCCTCGACGACCTCGCTGAAGTCCTCGTCCCACGCCTCGGTGACCCAGGCAAGGGGTTGATGGCAGTCACCGCACTGCGGGATCCCCGAAGCGGCCCTGGGCAGCCGGTTCTTCCGCCCGCATTTCGAGCATCGAACGATGCTCGCGTCCTTGGTCTGGGACCGCATGGTCAGACCCCCGAGTTCTCATATGTCACCGAGAGCGCCGCCGGCCTATCCCGGCATCGATGACCGCCCCGTCAAGGGCGTCGCCGGCGACGATCCACCGGCCTTGGCGGCCGCTCAGCGACGAACCGCTGCTCAGCCTCGTCCACTTACCAAGCTAGCCCCGCCGCCGAAGGCGCTTCGCAGCACCCCCGCGACACCGACCGGCGGCAGCGAAGCTCGCTTTCGGGTCGGGCCCGGATGTCCATGACCGCGCCGCCACCCAGGCGACGAACTCGGCTCGACCGAGCCCACGTTCTGCGGCGGAGGAGTCTGAACCGGCCCGGGGACGCGGCGGAATGACCAAGAGGGCATCTGATCTTGTTTCGCAATGATCTGTCCGTATCGGAGGAGCGGCCGAGTCGTTGATCATCCATGGATTCCGGCGCGCCTACCGCAGTGCCTGTCCGATGACCGGTGGGCGTTGATCGAGCCGACGTTGACGGCGGCGTCCGGCGCACGATCATCGGGAGGCAACCACGGTTGACCAGCACCAAATAGTCAACTACGGTTGCTCCATGTCGGCAGAAGACGTATCCACGCCCCACGACCCCGCCGACGCCCTGGCCGCCGTGGCGGCGCTGCGGCGCCTGGCCGATCATCTGGAGGACGCGGCCGTAGAGCAGGCCATGCGCGCGGGCTGGAGCTGGCCGGACGTCGCCGAGGCGCTCGGCGTCACCCGTCAGGCGGTCCACAAGAAGCACGTCAAACGGCTCATCGCCGCGGGCGTGAAGCTGAGGAGACGACAGTGAGCGCAATGGACCACTACATCAACGACGTCGTCACGCGCGGAGCGGCCGAGGCGCTGGAGGACGGCTCCGCGGCGACCGAGGCCCACCACCTCCTGCTGGCGATCGCCGCTCACCAAGGCACCGCCGCGCACCGCGTCCTGACCGCGGCGCGCCTCGGGAGGCAGGAGATCAGGCAGGCCCTGGACCGGGAGTTCGAGCACAGCCTGAGCGCCGTCGGCGTATCCCTCACCGCCTACGACCTCCCGAAGCCGAGCCGGGACACCGGGAACCCGCCGAAGCCCGGGGCGTCGGCCCGGCTCGCGGTCGAACGCGGCTTCGCCGCCGCCACCGGCAAGAAGGATCTGCGCCCCGCCCACCTGCTGCTCGGCATCCTGGAGACCGAGATCGGCACCGTCCCCCGCGCGCTCGCCCTGGCCGGCGTCGACCGGGCCGGCCTGATGGCGCGGGTCCGGGAAACCCTCGAACGCGAACAGTGGTGAGGGCCCCGAACTCCTGCAGCCACGGCGAGAGGCCGAGTTGCGGGTAGCGGTGAGCTGTCTTGCGGGTTCATCGCGTAGTGGTTGTAAACAGATCAAACCGGCGTAGAACGTCCTGGCTCCCCTTGATCCTGGGCGGGGGCCGGCGGACCGGCCTGGGTCGGCGGTCGCGTTGTGCGCGTCGCCGTGGCCGGGGTTCGTCCCGGACAAGGTGTCGTCGGCGCCGCCGGTTGCGGTGGCCGGGCCGGCCACACGGCTGGGCGTCGATCCAGGCGAGTCACGGTCCTACGGCCTGGCGGGCAAGTCGAGGCGTAGCCGACAGTTCCGATGCCCAGGGTGGGGCAGGGAACTCGTCGTCATGTGAAGGCCCGTCGCTACCTCTGCTCCGGAGTCAGGACGTGTCGGGTCCGGTCCCCGATCCAGGCCGCTTCGAGGATCGCGGTCAGGCTGGCGGTGTCGGTCGGGCCTGGATGGTTCTGGATCAGGCGGGTGACGCCGCCGGCCATCTCCGCGAAGCGCGGGAGGTCGGCGCGCGCCACGCCGATGTCCGCCAAGGTGGCAGGGATGCCGATCTCGGCAAGGAGCCCGTCGAGCCAGGTGAGGAACGTATCTGCGGCCTCGGCATCCGAGGCGTCGGTCACGTCGAGCCCGCACACCCCGGCGAGGATGGCCAACCGGTCGGCGATGGCATCCCTGGCCGCGTCCAGCGCGTAGGGCAGCAGCAGCCCGACGCCCAGGCCGTGCGGTGTGTGGGTGGCCGCGCCGATGGGGTACTGGAGGGCGTGCGGAGCCGCGTTGCCCGCGTGGGAGAATGCGAGCCCGGCCAGCATGGACCCATAGGACATGTCCGCGCGCGCGTCCTTGTCGCCTCCGTCCCTGACGACATGGGGCAAGCTGCGGGCGATCCGCTCCGCGGCCAGGAGCGCGTAGTGATCGGTGATCGGGTTGCGGCCGAGGAAGACCTGCTCCACCGGGTCGCGCGGTCCGTGGGCCCGGGGTCGCGCGGTGTAGCTCTCCACCGCGTGACAGAACGCGTCGATGCCGGAGTGGGCGGTGACGGTCGCAGGGCAGGTGTAGGTGAGCTCGGGGTCGACGATGGCGAAGTCGGGCACGATGTGGACGCTGGAGACCCCCACCTTCAGAGCGCGGTCCGGGTCGGTCAGCACCGAGACGGGCGTGAGCTCGGAGCCGGTGCCTGACGTCGTCGGGACCGCGACGAGAGGAATCGTCGGCCCCGGCACCTTCGACTCGCCGTAGAAGTCGCGCGGCGTCCCGCCGTGGCGCCGGATGACGCCGACGATTTTGGCGAGGTCGATCACCGTGCCACCCCCGATGGCGAGGATCACGTCGGCGTCCACCTCTGCGGCGACCGAGACGGCCAGGGTGACATCGGCGAGTGGCACGTCCGGAGTCGCGTCGGCGAACACCCCGACGACGTCGACCTTCTCCCGCACGGCGGCCACGATCTCGGCCACGCCCGGCTGCCCCAGAAGAACCCGGTCGGTCACGATGAGGACTCGCGAGCCACACTCGGCCACCACTCGTGGGATGTTCTGCGCGACCCCTTCGCCCACTATCAGCTGGCGTGGTCCGCGGACGGTCTCAAGCATGTCAGTGCCTCTCTGGAACGTCGGCGGTGATGTGCTGGGCGGACGTCCAGGTCACCTGCGAGACCGGGACGGCGTCGGCAAGGTCGTCCGCCCGGTGGCGCAGGCGCGCGCCGGGCGCCCGGAGCAGCAGGCCGGTCACGGCAGGTCGATCGCCGCGTAGGTGACGTCGAGGTACTCAAGGATGCCCTCGTGCGACCCCTCCTTGCCGATCCCGGACTGCTTCACGCCTCCGAACGGAGCCGACGGGTCGGAGATCAGACCACGGTTGATGCCGATCATCCCCGTCTCCAGCCCCTCGGCGAACCGGAGCGCCCGCTGGAGGTCACGGGTGAAGACGTATCCGACCAGGCCGTGCTCGGTGTCGTTGGCCTTCGCCATCACCTCCTTGTCGGACGTGAACGAGATGATGGGCGCCACCGGGCCGAAGATCTCCGCTTCCAGCATCCGCGCGTCTTCGGGCACGTCGACGAGGACCGTAGGCGGGTAGAAGTGGCCCGGCCCATCCGGACGCTCGCCGCCCACCAGGACACGGGCGCCGCGATCGACCGCGTCGGCGACGAGCTCGTCGATCTTGGTGACCGAGGCCTCGTCGATCAACGCCCCGACGTCCACGCCGTCGTCGAGACCATGGCCCACCGAGAGCGCGCCCATCCGCTCGGCGAAGCGCGCCGTGAACTCCTCGCGCACCGGCTCCTCGACGTAGATTCGGTTGGCCGCGATGCAGGACTCCCCGATGTTGCGCATCTTGGCCACCATGGCACCGTCGAGCGCGACGTCCAGGTCCGCGTCGGCGCACACGATCAGGGCCGCGTTGCCGCCCAGTTCCATGGAGGTGCGCAGCACGTTGTCCGCCGCCTGTCGTAGCAGCACGCGCCCGACCTCGGTCGACCCGGTGAACGAAAGCTTGCGGGTCCGACGGTCGGCAAGCAGTGCCGAGACCACCTCGCCGGCACGCTCGGTCGTCACGACGTTGACGACGCCCGGGGGAACGCCGGCCTCCTCCATGACGCGGGCCAGCAGCAGCATGGTGAGTGGCGTCTGGGATGCCGGCTTGGTGATCGTCGTGCAGCCCGCCGCCAGCGCGGGAGCGATCTTGCGGGCACCCATGGCCAACGGAAAGTTCCAGGGCGTCACGAAGACGCACGGTCCGACCGGCTTCGGCACGGTGAGGATGCGATACCCACCTGCGGGAGCGGTGTTGTAGCGCCCCTCGACGCGCACCGCCTCCTCGGCGAACCAGCGGAAGAACTCGGCGCCGTAGGCCACCTCTGCCCGAGCCTCGGCGAGCGGCTTGCCCATCTCGAGCGTTATCAGCCGGGCGACCTCCTCGGATCGCTCGGTCAGTGCCCGGTACGTCGCGGTCAACAGCTCTGATCGTTTCCGCGGCGGGGTCGCCGCCCACTCCGCCATTGCCTTGCTCGCCGCGTCCAGAGCGGCGAGCCCGTCAACGACGTCGGCGTTCGCCACCTCGGCGATGGTCTTGCCGGTGGCCGGGTCCTCGACGGCGAAGGTGGCTCCGCCGGCGGCGTCGCGCCAGGCGTCGCCGATCCGGAGCCGCCGGTGCTCGGGGGCCAGGACGTTCATCGGGTCACTCATCGCGTCGCCTCCTGTGATGTTCCTGGTGATGTCCGGCGTGACCTCGGCGATCGCGCCACGCGCGTTGACGAACGGGTCACGCGACCTCGTCGGGGCCGAGGCCGCCGAGCGGGCCGAACGCGGCCTTGGCCCTGGCTGCGGGGCGACGCCCCGCGCCACCGATCGCCTTCTCGGGCCATGGCCGCTTCAGCGTCGTCAGGCCGTGCTCACCGGTGACGGTCCGCCGGGGCTCGATCGCCACGTGCGGGAGCATGTCGACGTCGCCGCCCTGCGCGGTTACCTCCCGGCCTCGGACAGCGCCAGCCCGGTGCCCGCATCGAACAGGTGCGCACGGTCCAGGTCGACCGTGACATGCAGCCGCTCGCCCGGCGTGCCGGTGACGGTGGGTCGTGCCTTGACCTTGAGGATCTGCGTCCCCACTCGGACGTCGACCACCGTTCGGTCACCGAGCGGCTCAAGGCCGTAGAGCTCACCCGGCAACGACGCGTTCCCACGCTGCTCGACGGACAGGTCCTCTGAGCGCAGGCCCAGCAGCAGCGGACGACCGTCCTCAGCCGTGGCCCAGCGGGGCCGCGGCAGCGTCCAGCCTTCCGCCCCGACCAGACGATCTCCCTCGGCGTGGCAGGCGAGCAGGCTGATCTGCGGGCTCCCGACGAAGCCCGCGACCCACTGGTTGGCCGGCCGCTCGTACACCTCGGTCGGCGTTCCGACCTGTTGCACCTTCCCCTCCCTGAGGACCGCGACCTGGTCGGCCATGGACAGGGCCTCGACCTGGTCGTTGGTCACGTAGAGGAAGGTCGCTCCGAGGCTGCGGTGGATGCGGGTGAGCTCGGTGCGCATCTCGACGCGGAGCTTGAGGTCGAGGTTCGTCAGCGGCTCGTCCATGAGAAACGCGCGCGGGCGACGGACCAGCGCCCGAGCCAGGGCGACACGCTGCATCTCACCGCCCGACAACTGCGCCGGACGACGCTGCAGCAGACGTTCGATGTGCAGCAGGCTCGACATCTGCTCGACGGCAGCGGCGATCTCGCTCGAAGAACGGCGGCGTGCCCGCAGCGGCGAAGCGATGTTCTCGTACACCGTGTGTCGCGGGTAGAGGGCGTAGTTCTGGAAGACCATGGCCAGGTCGCGTGCGGCCGGGGCATCACCGGTCGCGTCCCTGCCGTCCAGATGCACCGACCCGGCGTCGAGCTTCTCAAGGCCGGCGATCGCTCGCAGGGTCGTCGTCTTGCCCGCCCCGGAGGGGCCGAGCACGACGAAGAACGATCCGTCCGGCACGTCCAGCGTCACCCCGTCCAGGGCCTGGACTTTACCGAAGGACTTGCACAGCCCGTGCGCTGCCACGGTTCCCATCAGGCCACCAGCTCTTCCGTGCTCACGTCGTAGACCGCCGGGGGGCCGCCGGTGTGCCGCAGCCCGACCGGTGCGTCGGCGTCGAAACGGACGGTCGGTGGCATCCGAACCCGTACGTCGCGCTCACCGCCGTGGTCGACCACGTAGATGATCTCGTCGCCCAGCCATTCCGCCGAGACCACGCGGGCCGGGACCGAACGTTCCGCCCCTGGCTCTGTGACTTCCAGCGCCTCCGGCCGGACGCCCGCGACCAGGCAACGGTCACGCGGCAGGCCTGGCGGTGGCGCGAGGACCAGTCCGCCCTTACCCCGCAGCTTCCCGTCGGCCACCTCCACCTCGATCAGGTTCATCGGCGGGGAGCCGATGAACGCGGCGCAGAAGAGACTCGCCGGACGGTCGTAGACCTCCAGCGGCGTGCCGATCTGCTCGACGCGGCCCTTGTTGAGGATGGCGATTCTGTGACCGAGCGACATCGCCTCGACTTGGTCGTGGGTGACGTAGACCATCGTCGTCCCCAGCTCCCCCTGCAGATGCTTGATCTCCGTACGCATGTCCGCCCGCAGCTCCGCGTCCAGATTGGTGAGAGGTTCGTCCATGAGGAATGCGCGCGGACGTCGCACCAGGGCGCGAGCGAGCGCGACGCGCTGCTGCTCCCCGCCGGACAGCCGGCGCGGTCGCCGGTCCATGAGCGGGCCGAGACGCATCAGCCGGGCGGCCTCGTCGACCCGCTCGCGCACCTCCGCCTTGGGCAGTCCCTCGGCCCGCAGTGGGAACGCCAGGTTGTCGCGGGTTCTCAGATGCGGGTAGAGAGCGTAGAACTGGAACACCATGGCGATGTCGCGCTCGGCGGGCGGCAGGTCGTTGACCAGCGTGTCGCCGATGCGGATGTCGCCCGTCGTCTGCCTCTCCAGGCCGGCTATGGCCCGCAGCGTGGTCGTCTTGCCGCAACCCGAAGGGCCGAGCATCACGAACAGCTCGCCGTCGCCGATGGACAGGTCCACGTGGTCGACCGCGACCGTCCCGTCCGGGTAGCGCTTGTGCAGGGAGGTCACCTCGATGCCCGCCATCAGCGTCGCACCGCCCCGAGCGTCACACCGGCGACGAGGTGCTTGCGCACCAGGTAGGCGAAGACGAGCACCGGCAGGGCGAACACCACGGATGCGGCGGCCACGAGACCCCAGTCCACGGTGGTGCCACCGATGAGGCCGGCGATGGCGGGCGGGGCCGTCCGCACGGTGTCGCTGGAGGTGAGGAAGATGGCGAACACGAACTCGTTCCACGAGAAGATGAGTGCGAAGACCGCGGTCGCGGCGATGCCGGGCAGGAGCAGGGGAAGGGTGAATCGCCGGAACGCCTGCAAGCGGGTGTAGCCGTCGAGCATGGCGGCATCCTCGTATTCCGGGGGCACCTCGTCGACGAACCCCTTCATCATCCAGATCGTGAACGGGACGTTGAACGCGGCGTAGATGAGAATCAGGCCGAGCTGGGTGTTGATGAGTCCGGCTTGGCGGTACATGAGGAAGATCGGGATCACGACCACCACGGGCGGCATGAAGCGGGTGGACAGGATGAAGAACAGTTGGTCCTTCTTGGCCTTCACGGCGAAGCGTGAGTAGGCCCAGGCCGCCGGGACCCCCAGCACGGTGGCCAGCGCCGTGGATACCCCGGCGACCACGACGGAGTTGAGGAACGAGACCGACAAGGTCGAACGACCGCCGCCGGAGCCGACGAACACGTCCTTGTAATGGTCCATGGTGACCTTGAAGTCGAAGAACTTGGCCGGGATGGCGTAGACGTCCCGGTTCTCCTTGATGGACGTCTCGATCATCCACAGCACCGGAAAGAGCATCACGACGGCCAGTACGGTCAGCAGCGCGACCTCCAGCACCGAGCGGCCTCGGCCGCCGAAGCGGCGCGCGGGGGGCGTGTGATCCCGGACAGGACCCGGGGACACGGCCTCGTCGACGGAGAGGGCCATCAGTCCTCCTTGAGCTTGTTCAAGTAGCGCAGGTAGAGCTGCGTGAGGACGATGACGACGAGGACCATGAGGATCCCGTACGCCGAGGCGGTTCCGGTGTTGAAGCCCAGGAACGCGACCTTGTAGACGTGGAACGACAACGTCTCGGTGGAGACCCCCGGACCTCCGCTGGTGAGGATGTAGACGAGGTCGAACAGCCGGAAGGCCTCGATGGCCCTGAACAACACGGCGATGAGAAGCAGCGGCCACACCAGCGGAAGAGTGATGGTGCGGAACCGGAACCACTCGGACGCCCGATCGATCGAGGCGGCCTCGTACAAGTACTTGGGAACCGCGGTGAGGCCCGCAAGTGCGATGAGCATGATGAACGGCGTCCATTGCCAGGTGTCGACCACGATCAGGGAGATCAGTGCCGTTCGCTGCCGGGTGAGCCACTCCACCTGCCCCAGGCCGAGCGAGCCGAGCATGCTGTTGATCACGCCGAATTGCGCGTCGAGCATGAACCGCCAGAACAGCCCGACCACGACCGGCGACAGCATCATCGGAACCAGGAACAGAGTGGTCAGCAGTCCTCGCCCGTGCACGCGCCGTGAGATCAGGTAGGCGATGGTGAAACCGAGCACGGTCTGCAGGGCGACCGCGCCGACCACGTAGATCACCGTCGTCCAGGCCCTCAGGTGGACCTGCGCCGAAGTCAGGACGGCGGTGTAGTTCTCGAACCAGATGAAATGGGCCTGCCCCCCGCGGGTGGCCGAGTAGTCGGTGAAAGACAGGTACAACGCCCACAGCAACGGGAACACCGACATCGCGAGCAACAGCAGCAACGCGGGGGAGATGAAGGCCACGGCGAGCCAGCGGTCGCTCAACCGGCGGGACCGGCCCGGTGCAGGCGGCGTCGCGGACGCCTCCTGCACCGGGTGGTCGGTCGTCAGAGGGGCGGGGTCACTCACAGTCCGCCGCCGCCCTTACCGCTGCCGGAGTCGAGTACGCCCTGCTGCTCCTTGGCGATGTCGTCGAGCGCGTCCTTCGGCTTCTTGGCGCCGTTGAGAGCCGCGTTCACGTTGGTGTTCTCAATGTCGACGAGGCGCGCGTACTCGGGTACGTTCCACATGTCCCGCATCCGCGGAACCGAGTCGGTGTACACCTGGTTGAACGGCCCGGCATTGAGGAACTCGGGCGACTCCAGGGCGTCCGTACGCGAGGGCACGCCACCGGCCGCGGCCCACTTCTTCTGGATGTCGGCCCGCTCGAACCACTTCATGAAGTTCAGTGCCTCCGCCTGGTTCGCCTGGGGCGAGTAGGCCGACACGTGCATCCCCATGCCGCCGAGAGGCACCAGGTTCGTCTTCTGGGTCGGCAGGGTGGCGAAGCCCAGCTTGTCGAGAATCTGCTCCCGCGAGGTGCCGAGCGTCGACTGCTTGGGGTCGAGCAGGCCGCCGCTCGCGGCGATCCAGTTGAACGCGATGCATGCCTTGCCCTGGGCGACCGCCGCGTTCACCTCGTCGATGAACCAGTTGCCGGAGCCCTTGGCGGTCAGCGGCTTCATCTTGTTGACCAGGACGTCCATCGCCTCCTGGCCCGCGGCGTCGTTGATCACGCCGTTGATCTTGCGCGTCTTGGGGTCCCAGAGGTTGCCGCCGTAGATGCCGTTGACCGTGTTGTAGGTCACGGCCGCGGCGTCGGAGCCGTTGGCCTGGTGGAAAGCCAGCCCGCTGACCCCCGGGTTGTTTTTCTGGCACTTCTCGGCGACTGCGATCATCTCGTCCCAGGTCTGCGGTGGCTTGTCGCCGATCAGGTCCTTGCGGTAGATCATCGTCCAGGTGTCGCCGAGCAGCGGCAGCCCGTACAGGCTGGCGTTCTCGTCGCGCTTGCCGGTCTCCGCCTGGGGGAACTGGCCGTAGGCCGCCAGGAGGTACGGGTTGTAAGCCTTGACGTCGATGTTCTTCTTGACGAAGTCGGTGATGTCGAGGATGTTGCCGTTCGTCACGGCCTCGCCGATGTGCTGCGAGTCCAGGATCGGGATGTCGAAGTCGGTCTTGTGCGCGGCGAACTGGGTGAACATCGCGTCGTGCCAGTTCGCGTTCGGCACGGTGTTGACCTTGATGGTCGCGTTCGGCCGCTCTTTCTTGTACTCCGCGTTCGCGAAGGCTTCCAGCGCGTGGGCGGGGGGCCAGTCGAACCAGATGAAGCTGAGGGTCAGCGGGTCCTTGGTGAGCTCCGGGATGGTCGCCGGCGCCTTGGGGGCGCTCGCCTTCGCGCCGTCGTCCTGGCCGCCGCCGCCGCAAGCCGCCACGGTCGTGGCCACCAACATGGCCGCCGTCGCCAGCCGCACCTTTCGACCGGGAACGGACAGTCGTCCTATTCGCTGCGGATACCGCATCTTCTTGCCTGCTCTCTGGATGGGGACTTCTGGAGCCTTGCTGGGTGCTTCGCCGAGCGGTTGCTGGGTTGTTCAGGCGTGTCGCCGGCTGTCGCAGGGGCTGACCCCGCGGACCGGCGTCACGGGTACGCCGCGACGTGACGGGGCTTCAGGCGGTCGAGAGGTCCTTCGGTCCTTGTGCGGCCCGGTGGCGACCCGAGGAGGACGTCGAGCATGCTCATGGGAGCTCCAGCTGATCGAAGCGGAGCGATGGCGTGCGGTTCCGCGATGGGTGAGGGATGACCGACATCCGTCACCTTTCCTATACGATCCGAGTGGGGGCGTCAGCATCCCGCAGCGTTGCGGCCGATGTCAACAGGTTCCCGAAGACGCAAGAAAGGACCTCACGACACGATGGACGACGAAGCGATGATCGCGCGGCGCCGTGGGGCCATGACGGGCGCAACGCCGCCGGGAAGATCTCGCGGCCGGCTTGCCGACGAGGTGTACGACACGCTGCTCGGACAGCTGATGTCGCTACGGATCGAGCCTGGCTCCCGCGTCACGATCGACGTCCTGGCGCGAGAGCTGGGGGTCTCGCAGACGCCGATCCGAGACGCTCTGAACCGCATGGAGGCCGAGGGCCTGGTCGTGCGTGTGCCCCATGCCGGCTATCGCATTCCCCCCCAGATCACCCGTCACCGGTTCGAGGACATGCTTGAGGTCCGCCTGCTCCTCGAGCCGGCAGCGGCGCGCCGATCCGCCGAACGCGCATCCTCGAAGCAGGTGGCCGGTCTGCGGCGAATGCTGGAGGAGATGGCGGAGCTGGAGGGGGGCAAGGGGCCCATGGCCTATGGCGCCTTCGGGCTACGCGACGCCGCCTTCCACGATCTCGTCGCCCTGAGCGCGGAGAACCAGGTCATCCGCGAAGCGCTCGCTCGCCTGCACGCGCACGTGCACCTGTTCCGGCTTCTCCACGACACCCAGGTCACTCACTTGGCCATGGCCGAGCACGAAGAGGTCCTGGCCGCGGTCGCCGCGCGTGACCCCGACGCCGCCGCCTACGCCATGCGCCGGCACATCCTGCTGTCCGGCGAGCGGTTCCGGCGATTGTTCGACGAGGTCAAGGTCGCGGACGCAACGGCGGTAAAGGCTTGACGGGCGGGCTGGGCCGAGGAATGCTAACCCAACCGGATCGGATTGGATCGGATTAATCCAACCCGCCCCAGATGCGAGGAGAAGCAGGTGCCCAGAGCGCTGCTCCTGACCGGCGACGCCGCCGAGGAGCTCGACACCATGTATCCCTACTATCGCGTGCAGGAGGGCGGCTGGGACGTTGACGTCTCGTCACGGACGATGCGTGACGTTCAGCTGGTCATCCACGAGTTCGACCCCAACTCCGACGCCTACGTGGAGAAGAACGGCCGAAAGCTGCCGGTCGACGTGCCCTGGGCCGAGGTCGACGTCGAGCGCTATGACGCCCTCATCATCCCTGGTGGACGCGCCCCCGAGTGGATCCGGGTCGACGCCGACGTCAGGCGCATCACCGAGCACTTCTTCGCGCGCGACCTGCCGATCGCGCTGGTGTGCCACGGCGCGCAGGTGCCGGCCGTGTACGGGCTGCTGAAGGGGCGGAAGACGGCGTGCTTCCCCCCCATCACCGGTGACATGGAGAACGCGGGCGCGACGGTCATCGACGCTCCCGACGTCGTGGACGGCAACCTCGTCTCCTGCCGGGGGTGGCCTGACATGCCGCAGTTCGGCAGGGCGATGATGGAGCTCTTCTCGAAGTCCATCAACTCCGCATCGGCATGAGCACACCTGACCTGTCTCGGTGATGGCACTTCGGACCGTCACGGTCGACGGCTCCCCCGTCCACGTCCTGGAGAGCGGCACCGGGCCCGCGGTGCTGATGCTGCACGGCTCCGGACCCGGTACGACCGGATCCGGCGCCTGGGCGACGACGGCACAGGCGCTGGGCGCGTCCTGGCGCCTGGTGGCTCCTGACCAGGCGGGGTTCGGCCGTACACCGATCCCGGCGGGCGCAAGGGGTGGGCTCCGGCTGTGGACGGAGCAGGCCGCGGGCCTGATGGACGCTCTCGGTGTCGAGCACTACGCCGTGGTGGGCCACTCCATGGGCGGTGCCGTGGCGCTGGCGTTGGCGGCCGCGCGTCCCCAGCAGGTCACCCGTGTCGTGGCGGTCTCGACGATGGGCGCCCCCGGGGCGCCGCTGTCCCCCGAGCTCGACGCGATCTGGGCCGCCCCCGCCGGCCCGCTCGGGGCACGAGACATGTTGAGCCGCCTCGTCCTCGACCAAGCGCTCGTGACCGAGTCGGCCGTCGCCGCCCGTGCGGACGCGATGCGAGCGGGGGCGGCCGCGTTCGCGTCGTTGTTCCCTCCGCCCAGGGCACGTTGGGCCGACGAGCTCACCCTCTCGGCGCAGACGCTGGCAGGGATCCGCGCGCCCGTGCTGCTCGTCCACGGCGCCGAGGACCGAGTCACCCCGCTCGGGACGGCGGCCCTGCCCCTGCTCGGGCACCTTGCCGATGTCCGTCTGCACGTGCTCGGCCGATGCGGGCACGTGCCGGCGCTCGAGCACCCGCACGACTTCAGGCGACTCCTGTCGTGCTTCCTCGGCCGGGAACAAGGTCGCTGATCGCTGCGACATCTCGATCTCGGGTCAGCGTGCGGCGATCGCCGGGGAGCCGCGTCGAAGGGTGGTGATGTTGTTGACCTTCCCCTTGGGTGAAGCCCCAGCATCGTTGACACCGGTCGTCGCGGCCGGGACGAGGAGGAGTGGTGCGGGAGCTGCTGACGATCGGAGCGCATCCGCGAAGGCATGCTCCGGGCCGTGAGCCGGCACCGCCGGAAGGCTCACCCGGCGAGCACGTCCGCGCCGATCGCCTTGATAGATAGATCATCGATATATACTGATCGAATGAGATCGATGCAGGAGCCCACTTTCCTGATCCTCACCGCGCTCACCGCCGGTCCTCAACATGGGTATGGCGTCATCACCGAGGTCGAACAGATCTCCGAGGGCCGGGTGCGGTTGCGCGCCGGAACCCTGTACGCCGCCTTCGACCGGCTGCAGGAGGAGGGCCTCATCGTCGCGGATCGCGAGGAGATCGTGGACGGCAGGGTCCGGCGGTACTACAAGCTGACCGGTGACGGGGCGACCCGGCTGGCGGCGGAGGCCGAGCGGATGCGCCGTCAGGCGCGAGCGGCTTCCACGCGGCTGCGCGCCGCCGGCCTCGGAGGAATGGCGTGAGCTCCCTCGAAGCCGGATACCGGCGGCTCCTGGCCTGGTATCCCCATGATCACCGCACGCGGCACGAGGAGGACATGATCGGCGTACTGCTGGCCGGATCACGGCCCGGCCAGACCCGCCCGCACATCGCCGACGTGGCCGATCTGCTGGCAGGCGCGGTCCGCTTGCACCACCGGCGGGCCTTCGGCACGGTGTCGGCGCCCGCGTGGCGGGACGCCATGGCCGTGGGCATGGCGCTGTGGCCTGTTCTCATCCTGACCGACACGCTGGCCCGCCAGGTCCTGTCGCTGGCACACAGCGGCCCCGGCCTGCTGCACTACTGGACGCAAGAACCGTGGTCGCTCCTGCGCTGGGCCGGACCGATCATCGTCTTCGCGCTGCCCGTGCTCGCGGTCGCGTGCCGCCACCGGGGGATCGCCGCCCTGGGCGCGCTCGCGTTCATGCTGTATCTATCGGACAACCTGTCCTTCACCCTGGCGCTCGGCGAACCGGACCGGCTGGTGACGCCGAATGCCGGCCTGCCTCTCCTGTCGCAAGTGGTGGCGGTCGCCGTCGCCTTCACCCGTCCGGCCCGCGACGGGATGTCGCTCATCTCCCGGCGCGCACTCATGCTCTGGACGCCGTTCGGCTTGATCGGGCTGGCCGCCGGCAAGGTCGGCAGGCACGTGCTCGACGCGGCCACCAACCATGAGATCGCACTCTGGAAACCTGTGCCCTGGCTCATCATCATGGCGGCGGCAGCGGGATGCGCGGCGGGGTCGGTGGTGGGACGGCGCGCGGCACTGCTGCTGTCCCTGCCCGTAACGGCGCTGGGCGACCTCGGGAAACTCCCTTCCCTGCCCACCTCCGTCGCCCTTGCGCAGATCGGCTGCGTGCTCGGCGCTTTCGCCATTGGGACGATGCTCGCGCGCCGGCCGGCCGGCCGTGATCCTGCCGCTCGCAGGCGCTGACCCGGCATGCCGGCCGGCGTGAACTGCGCCGGCGCCCGCGGTCGCTTCCGGGACCCCTGTGTCAGAAGGTCACCGGGACGGCGGTCACGCGCCAGGTGCCGGGGTCGGGAGCGCGCAGTTCGCCCGGCGACGCCGCGAGAGCGAGATCGGGGAAGCGGCGCAGCAGCGCGGTGAGCGCCACCTGGGTCTGCACGCGCGCCAACGACGCCCCGACGCAGAAGTGCGGCCCGTGGGAGAAGCTCAGGTGCCCCGCCGGGCCCTTGGCACGCCTGACGTCGAACCGTTCGGGGTCGGCGAACGCGCGCGGGTCGCGGTTGGCGGCGGCGACGGCGACCGTCACGGCGTCCCCCTTGCGCACCGGCATGCCGCACAGCTCGGTGTCCTGCCGCGCGTAGCGAGGAATGGACAGCAGCGTCGGAGCACACCAGCGCAGCAGCTCCTCCACGGCGCCGGGCATGAGCGCCGGGTCCTCGCGCAGGGCGGCGAGCTCGCCGGGGTGGCCGAGCAGCGCCACCACGCCGTTGGCGATGAGGTTGGCCGGGGTCTGGCCCGCCAGGACCAGGAGCCAGACCAGTGCGACCAGCTCGACGTCGCTGAGCCGGTCGCCGTCGTCGGCCTGCACGCCGATGAGGTCGGACAGCAGGTCGTCGCCGGGGTCGGCGCGACGGCGGGCCACCGCCGCCTTGGCCCCTTCGATGATCTCCGGAACGGCCGCGGTGAACTCCTGGCCCGCGCCGGCCGCGATGAAGGCGCCGTAGGCGCGCCACCGCGTGCGGTCGGGTTCGGGGATGCCGACCAGCTCGCAGATGACCTCCATCGGCAGCGGGCGCGCGAAATGCGCCAGCAGGTCCACCGGGCCGTCGCCGGCCGGGACCTGCCGCCGGGCCTCGTCGAGCAGCCTGCCGGCGATCGCCTCCATGCGCGGGCGGAAGTCGGCGGCCCGGCGCGGGGTGAAGGCGGGGGCGACCAGTTTGCGCAGCCGCGCGTGCTCCGACCCGCTCATCTCCGCCATGGTGCGCATGTAGGGCAGGCAGTCCTTCGGCACGCCGGGCCGCATGAAGCTGTCGGCGTTGATCTCGAAGCGCGGGTCGCCAAGCAGCGCTCTGGCGTCCTCGTGCCGGGTGAGCAGCCACCACGGCTCCATGCCGGGAACCAGCAGGCGCGCCAGCGGGGAGCTCTCGCGGACCTGCCCGTAGGCGGTGAACGGGTCGCCGATCACCTCGGGCCGGGTGAGGTCGACCTCGGGGACGGTCGGCTCGGGGCCGGAAGCAGGCATGGATCCTCCCATGATCGAGTGGTGAGATCATATGATCTGAACATCTGACTGGCCACCGTATCTACGTCCTCGGACTACGGCAACCGCCGGACATCCGGCCACAACCCCTGGACTCCCCGGTCCACTAGACTGGTGATCGTGCTGACCAGGAAGGGCGCCGCGACGCGGGCGCGCATCATCGAGGCCACCGCCGAGCTGGTCGCGGCCAAGGGCGCCGCCGACACCTGCCTGGACGACATCCGGGCGGCCACCAGCACCAGCAAGAGCCAGCTGTTCCACTACTTCCCCGACGGCAAGGCCGAACTGCTGCTCGCCGTCGCCCACGACCAGGCCCGCAAGGTGCTGGACGATCAGCGTCCTCTGCTGGACAACCTGGACACCTGGGAGGCCTGGGAGCAGTGGGGGGCGCTCATCCTCGCCATCTACACCCCCAAGCTCGAATACTGCCCGCTCACCGCGCTGACCAGCCAGTTCTCTCGCAAGGACCCGCGCATCCGCACGTTGATCACCGATCTGTTCGACCAGTGGCGCGACCATCTGGCCCGAGGGCTGCGCACCATGCGGGCGGCCGGGCTGCTCGCGGCCGACGCCGACCCCGACACCCTCGCGCTGGCCGTTCTGGCCTCGCTGCAGGGCGGGGTCATCATGGGCCAGACCACCGGCTCGGTGATCCCGCTGGAGGTCGCCATCGAGGCGGCGCTCCACCACCTGCGCACCTACGCCGCCACGGCGTCCTCCCCGGCCGCCTGACCTCCGGCCGGCGCCGCGTCGAGCGCGCACCCGCCAGCGCCGCCCGGGCCCGCCCGAGGTCCGGCGGGCGGCTCGCGGAGACCTGGGCGCGGAGACGACCGGCGACGCGTGGGGCCGTGGGTGGACGCCGGCCCTGGCGCATGACAGCGTCTGGTGAGGCAGGAACACGACGGGCGGCGCCGGGAGGAAACACGGCATGGATCACGAAAAGCTTCAGGCGCGGTTCTCGGCCCTGACCACCGCTCATCTCGCCGACGCCTGCGTCCGCGCCCAGGTCCCCGTGCGCTGTGCGCCGGCGCCGGTACGCGCCGTGATCCCCGGCACCCGGCTCTGCGGGCGCGTACTCCCCGCCCGGCACGCGGGCAGCGTCGACGTCTTCCTCGAGGCGTTCGACAACGCCGAGCCGGGCGACGTGCTGGTGGTCGACAACGGCGGCCGGCTGGACGAGGCGTGCGTCGGCGACCTGGTCGTGCTGGAGGCCAAGACGGCCGGGCTGAGCGGCGTCGTGATCTGGGGACTGCACCGCGACACCGCCGACGTCCGGGCCATCGGGCTGCCCGTCTTCAGCCTGGGGGCGATCTCCACCGGCCCGCTGCGCCAGGACGCCCTGCCCGAGGACGCCCTGCTGTCGGCCACGGTGGGAGCGCTGACGGTGACCGGCGCCGACCTGGCCCTGGGGGACGACGACGGGGTGGTCTTCGTGCCGGACGACCGCGCCGACGAGCTCTTCACCCTCGCCGAGGGCATCCGCGACACCGAACGGCGCCAGGCCGAGCGCATGCGCGCGGGCCTTTCGCTGCGCGGCCAGGTGCGCTTCGGCGACTACCTCGCCCGGCGCGGGCGGACGCCCTCGCTCACCTTCCGCGAGCACCTGCGCACCATCGGCGGCGCCGTCGAGGAATGACCGCCCGCAAGGGTGACCGGCCGGCACCGCTCGCGTGTTCGGCCTCCGCATGGCGCGATCGCTTGCCACGGGTATCGAATACGTGTTCCACTGTAGGTCATGCGTTTCGACGCCCTTCCCCTTGTCGAAGACACCCTCGCGGCACGGCCGCGCATCGAGCGGCGCGCCGTCCGCCGAGCCGAGGGCGACACGACGTACTACGAGGTGCCGGCGCGCACGATCATCGAGCGGGTGCCAGAGGCCGCGGGTGTCGGCCTGCCCTGGGCGGTCAGCCCCTACCGCGGGTGCGCCCACGCCTGCCTGTACTGCGGGGCCCGGCGCTCCCACCGCTACCTCGGCCTGGACGGCGAGCGCGACTTCGGCTCGGCCATCGTGGTCAAGACCGACGCCCCCAGGCGGTTGCGGGCCGAGCTGGCCTCCCCCCGGTGGGCCGGGGAGGCCGTGGGCATCGGGCTGAGCGGCGACTGCTACCAGGACGCCGAGCGCGTCTACCGGCTGATGCCGGGCATCCTGGCGGCGTTGCGCGACGCCGGCAACCCGTTCCGGGTGATGACCAAGAGCGCGCTCATCCTGCGTGACGCCGAGCTGATCGCCGAGGCCGCCGAGGTGGCCGAGGTGGAGGCGCGGGTGTCGATCGGATTCGTCGACGACCGGCTGCGCCGCGTGGTCGAGCCCGGGGCGCCCAGCGCGCAGAAACGCCTCGAACTGTGCGCCGAGCTCGCCGAGCGGGGGGTGCCCTGCGGGGTGCTGATGGCCCCGATCCTGCCCTGCCTGACCGATTCCGAGGACCAGTTGCGGGCGGTGGTGCGCCGGGTCGCGGAGGCCGGCGCGGTCAGCCTCACCCCGATGGTGCTGCGCCTGCCGCCCGGCTCACGCGAGTGGTACCTGCGCTGGCTGGCCGAGGAGCACCCCCGGCTGCTGCCGCGCTATGAGGAGCTGTACGGCTCGGGGCCGGTCGCCGCCGAAGACTACCGGCGCCGCGTTGAGGGCCGGGTGGCCGAGCTCGCCCGCCTTTACGGCATCGGCGCCCACCGCACGCCCTGGCAGCCCCGCCGCACCGCCGACAGCCAGCTCACCCTGCTGTAGGGCGACCGGGGCGGTCGTTCAGTCTCGGGCCGCCCGCCACGACGTGTGACCGGTGTCCTCCTCGTAGGCCTGCCGCACGTCCACGGTGTCGTAGACGATGTGCAGCACCGCCACCCGGCCCTGCTCGTCCAGTTCGAGCACGTCGACCACGTCGAACGGCGCCGCGAGGCCGCTCGCCAGACGCCAGTCGTAGTGGAACCACACGTTCACCAGCGTGACGCCCGCGGCCGTCTGACCCGTCGTCACCCCGCGCAACGTCAGATGCGAGGCCGAGGTGTCCGCCAGGACCGCCGGATAGAACTCCGCCGCCGCCATCGGGCCGTACATGGGCGAGCGCACCATGCCATTGGGGGCGAACAGGTCAAGGATGCGGCCGAGGTCTCCGTCGCTCAACGCCGCCAGGTACGCGCCGGCCAGCTCGTGGGGCGTCACAACGTCGGATGCTATCGCGCGCCCGCATCGACGCGCCGTCCGCGGCCGTCGGTCCACCGGCGCGTGAGGACCGCGGCGGATCCACCCGCGATCGCCCGTCGGGGGACGGGCGGGTACCGGGTGTCCGGTCCGGTCAGACCACCATCGGCAGGCGGCGGTCCAGGCCGGTGCTGCGCAGAAGCCGCGTCATGTGCGGGCGGGGCGCGGTCAGGGAGAGGGTGATGCCCCGCGCCCGGGCGCGGCGCTGGATGCCGATCAGGACGCCCAGGCCGCCGGTGTCGCAGAACGTCACCTCGGAGAGATCGAGAATGAGCCGGCTCGTGCTGGTGTGCAGCACGCTCAGCAGGTGCAGGCGAAGCGCCGGGCTGGTGAAGATGTCGATGTGGCCGGACAGGCGCACGGTGGTGGGCAGAGCCGGGTCGGCCACCTTGGGCGGGACTGCGCTGAGCGGAACTGCGTCGATCACGGTCATGAGGTTCCCCGATCGCGGAGAGCGGAAGAAGTGCGGGGTGAGGCGCTGCCGGCCGGAGATCGGCCGGCCGCCGGAAGGGCGGCGTCGGCGCCGCTCGGTCCGGCCGGCAGGCCGCGCACGGGCACGGCGGCACGGGCGGGCTAGCCGGTGGGGCGGGCGACCGCACGATCGGTCGATCCGCCCTCGTTCTCCCATCCGGCCGGGTTGTCGGCCTCTGCCGTGCGGGGAGCCGGGGACGTCGGAAGGGGTGCGAGGGAGGAAACGCCGGCCGATCGCGGGCCGGTGGTGTCCTGGATGGTGGTGTTCTCGGTGGTGGTGTTCTCGGTGGTGGTGTCCTGAGTGGTGAGCCTGGGCGCGGCCTCGGTGGGACCGGGCGTGGTGCCCTGTTCGGCGACCGACAGGACGACCGGTTCGCCGGCCGCGAAGATCAAGGTGATCACGCGGGGGTCGGAGCTGCGGAACCAGCCGACCCTGATCTGGCGACCTCGGTTCGTGATACGGCGCGGGATGTCGTCCCACGCGTCCCTGTACACGCCGACCCGAAGCGTGGTGCGGCCGAGCCGCTGGTCGACGGCGGCGACGAGGCCGGGCAGTTCGGCGGCGGCGTCCCGGGAGCGGGGCCACCACACCCCGTCCACGGGGGCTCGCCGGTTCAGTGGAGGATCGAGGCTCAGCCGGACCGAGGAGTCGACGGCGGGAACCGCGGAGGCCGCGGTGCTCAGCGGCTTGAGATGAGAGACGAGTGCCGACGTCATGAGCTGCCTGGCCTGACCGGGCCGATGAGGGCCGCTAGTGGTCTATCGCCGTGGGCGACGCCGACTTGAATGCCAACGCTCGAAAAGTCCTCGGTAGTTCTTATTCTACCTCTTCGGGAGGTGAATCCCGGAGAGGCGAGGCCGCGGCGTCCACCGCCCTCCCAGCAGCGGGCGCCTGCCCGGCGCCTCGGGTCCTTGGAGAGCCCTCCGGGAGAGACCGCCAGGGTGGGACGGCGGCGACCGTTCGCGGGGAACGGCCCGCGCACGTGGCCATGGCCGCCGGGCGAGCGGGTGCGGGCCGGGGATCAGCCGGCCAGCGCGCTGCCCTTCTTCCACTGCTTGTACGGCATCTGCCAGTATCCCCACCCGTTGTTCCACTCGAGCGCGCGGTTGGTTCCGGCGATCTTGACGACGTCGCCGCGGTGGAAGTTCTCGTAGAACCACCTGGCCTGGTCGGGACGGGCGTTGACGCAGCCGTGGCTGACGTTGGCGCGGCCCTGCGATCCCACCGACCAGGGGGCGCTGTGCACGTACTCGCCGCTGTTGGAGATGCGCACGGCGTGGTTGACGATCTCCTTGTAGTAGCCGGGGTCGCCCTTCTTCTTACCCGGGGAGATCATGGTGACCGGGTTGCCGCGCTCCATCGTCAGGTGGACGCCGTTGGTGGTGGTGTACTCGCGCGTGGTGGCCTTGCCGGCGCTGATGGCCATCCGCTGGACGATCTTGCCGTCCTTGCGGACGATCATCGTGTGGCTGCGGGTGTTCACGCTGCTGACCCACGCGGCGCCGATCTTCATGGTGGTGGCGTAGTTCCGGACGCCGTACACGTCCTTGCCGGCGCGCACGCCCTCCAGGTAGGCGGCGAACCGCACCTTCTGGTGGGCGGGCCAGTACTTCGCGGTGCGGTAGATGGCCAGGCTGTCGTCGATCCACCGCCAGGCTCCGGCGACGGGCTTCTCCGCGGTGACCTTCAGCGCCTGCTCGACGGCCTCCTTGTCGCCGACGGGCCGGCTGAAGCGCACCATGATCGGCATGCCGACGCCGACGGTCTCGCCCTTGAGGTTGGGGGTGATGTCGGCGATGCGCAGTTCCTGGGCGGGCTTCAACGTGGTGAAGGTGCTGCTGGCCGTCGCCGGTCCGCCACCGCCGCCGGCCTTGACCGAAACGGTGTAGGTGGCCGACGGCTTCAGCGGGCCCTTGGACACCCACTTGGTGCGGGCGGCGTCGAACTCGCCCTTGAGGGGCTTGCCGCCGGCCTCGACGGTGACCTCTTCCAACTCGCCGTTGGTGGCGGTGACCACGACGCTCTTCTCCGGCCGGACCTTGCTCGCGCCCTCCGCGGGGCTGATCTTGATCTGCGGCGCCGGAGTGGCGGGCGCGCTGGTGCCGCCGCCCTGCGCGCCGGGGTTCGCGGGACCCGAACCCGCGCCGCCCGAGCATGACGCGGTCAGCAGACAGGCCGTCGCGACGGCCAGCCCGGCGATCGGAGTCCTCAGACGTTGACGGAAGTCCCGCACGGCCTCTCCCCCAGAAACGGCAAAGTGCTCACAAAAAACTTTAATGGGGATCGGCACCAGAATGTACCGGTTTGGGACGCGAGGGATCACGTTTCGGCCAACTCGCAGGCGAGATTCAGGTCACGGAAGCGGGCACGAGCCGGTGAGTTGGGTCGAACAAGATTGTCAGCATAAGAGCAGGGCAAAACCGTCGAATGTGATGCAGGTCGCCGTGCTCGTACCGCGTCAGGCTTGGCGGAGCCGGTGGGTGAGGCTGGTGTGGCGGCGTCCGGCCCCGCGCGTGCGCACCGCCTGGGCCAGGGCGCGCCGGGAGCCGACCAGGACGACGAGCTTCTTGGCGCGGGTGACGGCGGTGTAGAGAAGATTGCGCTGCAACATCATCCAGGCGCTGGTCGCCAGCGGGATCACCACCGCGGGATATTCGCTGCCCTGCGAACGGTGGATCGAGACGGCATAGGCGTGTGCCAGCTCGTCCAGCTCGTCGAAGGCGTATTCGACGCTCTCGTCCTCGTCGGTGAGGACGGTGAGTTTGCCGTCCTCAGGGCGCAGGTCGGTGACCACGCCCACGGTGCCGTTGAAAACCCCGGCCACGCCCTTGTCGTAGTTATTGCGCAGCTGGGTCACCTTGTCGCCGATGCGGAAGACCCGGCCGCCGTAACGCCGCTCGGGCATGCCCTCGCGGGAAGGGGTCAGCGCCTCCTGCAGCGCGCCGTTGAGGTTGCCCGCCCCCGCCGCGCCACGGTGCATCGGGGCCAGCACCTGCACGTCGCGCCTGGGGTTCAGGCCGAACCTGCGGGGAATGCGCCGGGCCACCACGTCCACGGTGAGCTCGGCGATCTCTTCGGGCTCCTCGCACGGGAACAGGAAGAAGTCCTTCATGCCCTCGAGCGCGGGGTGCAGGCCCGTGTTGATGCGGTGGGCGTTGACCACGACACCGGACTGCTGCGCCTGGCGGAAGATCTGCGTCAGGCGCACCCGCGGGACGGCGTCGGCGGCCAGCAGGTCGCGCAGCACCTCGCCGGCCCCCACCGAGGGCAGTTGGTCGACGTCGCCCACGAACAGCAGGTGCGCGCCGGTGGCCACCGCCTTGACCAGTTTGTTGGCCAGCAGCAGGTCCAGCATGGACGCCTCGTCCACCACCAGCAGGTCGGCGTCCAGCGGGTTGTCGCGGTCGAAGGTGGCATCCCCGCCGGGGCGCAGCTGCAGCAGGCGGTGCACGGTGGTGGCCTCGTGGCCGGTCAGCTCGGCCAGCCGCTTGGCGGCCCTGCCGGTGGGGGCGGCCAGCACGACCTTGGCCCTCTTGGCGCGCGCCAGGGCTACGATCGAGCGGACGGTGAAGCTCTTGCCGCAGCCGGGGCCGCCGGTCAGCACGGCCACCTTGGAGGTGAGCGCCAGCCGCACCGCCTCGGACTGCTCGGGGGCCAGCTCGGATCCGGTCTCCTTGCGCAGCCAGGCCAGCGCGGCGTCCCAGTCGACCCCGGCGAAGGCCCCGAGCCGGTCGTGCCCTGCGTCCAGCAGGCGGCGCACCCCGCCGGCCAGCGACAGCTCGGCCCGGTGGAAGGGCACCAGGTAGACGGCCGGCACCACGGCGTCGCCGGCGGGGACCTCCTCGCGGATCACTCCCTCGGCGGCGGCCAGCTCGTCCAGGCAGCTCGCCACCAGCTCGGCCGGAACCTCCAGGATCTTCACCGCGTCGCCGACCAGGTTGGGCGCGGGCAGGTAGCAGTGGCCCGCGTCGGCCGCCTGGGACAAGGTGTAGCGCAGGCCGGCCTTGACCCGCTCGGGGCTGTCGTGCGGGATGCCGACGGCCTGGGCGATGGTGTCGGCCGTCTTGAAGCCGATGCCCCACACGTCGTCGGCCAGGCGGTAGGGCTCGGTCTTGACCACGGTGATCGAGGTGTCGCCGTACTGCTTGAAGATGCGCACGGCGATCGAGGTGGACACGCCGACGCCCTGCAGGAAGATCATCACCTCTTTGATGATCTTCTGCTCCTCCCAGGCGGCGGCGATCATCTTGGTGCGCTTGGGACCGAGCCCGGGCACCTCCACCAGCCGCTCGGGCGACTGCTCGATCACCTCGAGCGTCGCCACCCCGAAGTGGCCGACGATGCGCTCGGCCATCTTGGGGCCGATGCCCTTGATCAGCCCCGACCCCAGGTAACGCTGGATGCCCTGCACGGTGGCCGGCAGCACGGTGGTGTACGACCAGACCTCGAACTGCCTGCCGTACTTCGGGTGGGAGCCCCACCGGCCGGTCAGCCGCAGGCTCTCGCCGACCTGCGCCCCGAGCAGCGGCCCCACCGCCGTCACCAGGTCGGCCCCGCCCCGCTCGACGGCCACCCTGGCGATGGTGTACCCGGTCTCCTCGCTGGCGAAGGTGATGCGCTCCAGGACCGCGTTGAGACTCACACCAGGAGGACCGCCTGATCCAGTCGTCACGGAACCCCTCTCCCCCAGCATTTTCAGCAAGGGTAGAGCAGCAGGACGACACTCGAGCGACCGTCGCGGAGGCGGACGCGGCCGACGTCGAACGGGAGTCCCGCCGAAGGCATGGTTCCTCGCGGAACGTTCTCAGGTGACGCGCCGCAGAACGGCGTTGAGCGCGTGGCCGGAGGGGCGTCCTTCCGCCGGGGTGGTCATGGCCGGCTGTACTCCCGCAGCCCGCGCCCGCGCGCGTTTCCCGTGGGAACGCATGGCTGCCGGCACGCGAGAGATCCCCGCTAATGTGGCACTGTTACCGGCGGGTTCATCGATCGGGAGGGCGGCCGATGGCGGCGATTCTGGAAGGCACGGCTCGCGCGCTGCTGCGCCGCGTGGCGATCGAGCAGGCCGAGGCGCGGCTGCCCTCGCTGGTCGCGACGGTGCTGCGCGACGGCGAGCCGGTCTGGTTCGGCGCCAGGGGCACGACCGAGGACGGCGCGGCCCCCACCGCCGACACCCAATATCGCATCGGCTCCATCACCAAGAGCCTGGTCGCCGTGCTGGTGATGCGGCTGCGCGACGAGGGCCTGCTGGAGCTGAACGACCCGCTCTCCCGGCACATGCCGGCCACTCCCGTGGGCGAGGTGACCATCGCCCAGCTGCTGTCGCACACCGGCGGCCTCACCGCCGAGCCGCCCGGCCAGTGGTGGGAGCGTGTGCCCGGCGTGGAGATCGACGCGCTCACCCAGGCCCTGGACGAAAGGACGTCCCGCCACCGGCCGGGCCGCCGCTTCCACTACTCCAACCTCGGCTTCGCCCTGCTCGGCGAGCTGGTCGCCCGCCATCGCAAGGCCGACTGGGCCGACGTCGTCCGCGCGGAGATCCTCGAGCCGCTGGGCATGCGCGACACCACGACCCGGCCGCGCGTGCCGCACGCCCGCGGGTACGCCGTGCACCCGTGGGCCGACGTGCTGCTGCCCGAGCCCGAGCACGACGCGGTGTCCATGGCTCCGGCCGGACAGCTCTGGTCGACCTGCGCCGACCTGGCCACGTGGGCGCGCTTCCTGGCCCGCGGCGACCAGCGCGTCCTGTCCCCCGCCACGCTCGCCGAGATGCGCGAGCCGGCCGGCGTGGACGACGCCGACATGTGGAGCGTGGGCTTCGGCCTGGGCATCCAGCTGCTCCGTCACCGCGGGCGCCGCCTGGCCGGGCACGGCGGGTCCATGCCCGGTTTCCTGGCCGTGGTCTGGGGCGATCCGGCCGATGGCGGCGGCGTGCTGTGCATGGCCAACGCCACCTCAGGGCTGCGCCCCTCGGTCGCCACCGACCTGCTGGACATCCTGGAGGCCCACGAGCCGGCCATCCCCCGCGCCTGGGCGCCCACCCCCGCCGACCCCGACCTGCTGCAGCTGACCGGCCCCTGGTACTGGGGTCCGACCGCCTTCCTGCTGCGCCTGCTGCCCGGGCGCGATCTGATGCTGTCCCCGGTGAGCGGGCAGGGCCGCACCTCCCGGTTCGCCGCGCAGCCCGACGGCTCCTGGCTCGGCCTGGAGGGCTACTACGCGGGCGAGAGCCTGCGGGTGGTCCGGCGGGCCGACGGCTCCGTCGGCCACCTGGACCTCAACACCTTCATCTTCACCCGCGTCCCCTACGACCCCTCCGCGCCGATCCCGGGCGGTGTGGAGGAGTCCGGCTGGCACTGAGCCCCGGACGCGCCGGTGGAGGCGGCGAGCGGTGAAGGCCCGGCGTCGAGGCGCGGCCGCTGACGGCGGAACACCGACGCCGATGTGAGCGCCGACGCCCCGGTCGAAGGGCTGCCGCGCGAGCCGGCGCCGCAACCGGGCCGGTGGGCCGGGCACGTCCGTCATCTAACGGAAAACACCGGTTTCCCGTTAGGGGATTTACTCTGAGGTGAGTGGGAGGCGTCCAGGACGACGACGACCGGACGCCGAAGGGGAGGACCTGTGGAGCGCTTTGCGGCGGTGGATCTGGCCAACACCATCCGCCACGACGGCGATGGAGGCGTCATGGACCTTCTGGCCACCGTCGCGGGAACGGCCACGTGGATCGGCGAGCGGGACGATCTGCCCGCCGGCGTCGTCCGCGCCGGAGACGACGCGGACGGGGCGGCCGGGGCGGGCCTGGCGGGTGGCGTCGCCGATGAGGACCTCAGGGGCGAGCTCGTGGAACTGCGGGGGGCGGTCCGGGCGCTGTTCGCGCGCGCGGTCAGCCCCGGCCCGCCGAGCGCGGCCGACGCCCGGCGCCTGATCCCCGCCGGCCAGGCTCTGGCCCACCTCAACGCCGTTGCCGCCCGCGAGCCGACCGTCCCGCAGCTGCACTGGCCGGCGGGAGGGCCCGCCGAGGTGCGGCCGCTGTCGGCCGAGACCGATCCGCGCGTCCGGCTCCTCGCGGCCCTCGCCCGCGCCGCCGTCGATTTCCTGTCAGGCCCCGAGCGTGAGCGGCTGCGGGCCTGCACGGCGCCGCGCTGCGTGCGCTACTTCGTCAAGAGCCACGGACGCCAGGAGTGGTGCGGTCCTTCGTGCGGCAACCGGGCACGGGCCGCCCGCCACTACCAGCGCAGGCACACCGGCGCCGAACCGCCCCGCCCCTGACAACGGCGGGCGCGGCCGGGTCTCAGGTGGGTGGGCCGGCGTCCGCGCAGGCGGCGGCGCGGGCGGCCCGGCAGTCGGGATCCTCCTGCGCCACCCGCTCGAGCCGGGCGGCCAGAAGGGCCGCGGCCTCGGCGAAGTGAGCGAGGCGCTCGGCGCCGAGGGTCTCCACGACGAAGCGCCGCACGGACCGCTCACGCACCTCCCGCGCGCGCTGCGCCGACTCCCGTCCCGTGATGGTGAGGCTGATGTCCCACCCGCGGGCGTCCTTGGTGCAGACGTCCCGTTCGAGCAGGCCGCGCGAGCGCATGCGGGCGACCTGGTGGGACAGGCGGCTCTTCTCCCACTGCAACGCCCAGCGCAGTTCCAGGGCCCGCATGCGCCCGCCGGGGGCGTCCAGCAGCGCGTCCAGAACCTGGTGGTCGGCGTCGGAGAGCCCGGTGGCGCGGGTCAGCTCGCGCGCGAGGTGGGCGGCGAGCTGCGCGTGGACGACGGCATAGCCGTGCCAGGCGTCCAGTTCCGAAGGCCGGGCCGTCCTCGCCGGTTGCTGCTGCGCGGTCATACCGACAGCCTACTTCGGTGAGGTTGATACGTCATCCATTTCTCGGGTATGGTTGACATATCTACCAGTTTCCCGGCGGAGGACCTCCATGCCCGACTATGGCCACGATCTACGGTTCGGGTCGTTCATCACGCCGCAGAGCCGCCGCCCCGATGCCGCCGTCACCCTCACCCGGCTGAGCGAGCAGGCCGGCCTGGACCTGGTCACCTTCCAGGACCACCCCTACCAGCCCGCCCACCTGGACACCTGGACGCTGCTGAGCTGGGCGGCCGCCCGCACCGAGCGCATCCACCTGTCGGGCAACGTGCTGAACCTGCCGCTGCGCCCGCCGGCCGTCCTGGCCAAGTCGGTGGCCAGCCTGGACCTGCTCTCGGGCGGGCGCATCGAGCTTGGCCTCGGCGCCGGCGGCTTCTGGGACGCCATCGAGGCCATGGGAGGCCGCCGCCTCACCCCCGGGCAGGGCGTGGACGCGCTGAGCGAGGCGATCGACGTGATCCGCGGCGTGTGGGACGCCGGCGAGCGCGCCCAACTGCGCATCGAGGGGACCTACTACTCGGTCCGCGGGGCCAAGCGGGGTCCCGCCCCCGCCCACGAGGTGCCGATCTGGCTCGGAGCGTACAAGCCGCGCATGCTGCGCCTGGTCGGCGCCAAGGCCGACGGCTGGCTGCCCACCCTCGGCTACGTCACCCCGGAGGACGTCTCCGGCGGCAACAAGATCATTGACGAGGCCGCCGTCGAGGCGGGACGCGACCCGCGCGAGGTGCGCCGCCTGCTCAACCTCATGGGCGGCGACTTCGGCGCCGCCGGAGGGGGCCTGCTGAAAGGCCCGCCCGCGACCTGGGTGGAGCAACTGCTGCCGCTGGCGCTGCAGGACGGCGTCAGCACCTTCCTCATCGCCTCCGACGACCCGCGGGCCATCCAGACCTTCGCCCAGGAGGTCGCCCCCGGCCTGCGCGAGGCGCTCGCCGCCGAACGGGCGTCCACAGCGACCGTCACCGGCCCGGCGCGCCCGGCCCGGGCGCTCGCGCTGCGCAGCCCCGGCATCGACTACGACGCGCTGCCCGCCTCGCTGTCGGCGATCGCCGTCGAACCCGGCGACCGCGACTACTCGCGCGTGCGCTCCACCTACGTCTGGCGCGGCGCCCCCGGCCTGGTCGTGCGCGCCGCCACACCCGGGCAGGTGGCCGACGCCCTTGACTTCGCCCGGCGGCAGGACGTCCCGCTGGCGGTGCGCAGCGGCGGCCACGGCATCAGCGGGCGGGCCACCAACGACGGCGGCATCGTCATCGACGTGGGAGCCATGAACGGCGTGGAGGTGATCGACCGCGCGCGCCGGCTGGTGCGCGTTGGCGCCGGCGCCCGCTGGGGGGAGGTGGCGCAGGCGCTCGAGCCGCACGGGCTGGCGATCAGCTCCGGCGACTACGGCGACGTGGGCGTCGGCGGCCTCGCGACCGCGGGCGGCCAGGGCTTCCTCGGACGCTCCTACGGGCTGACCATCGACCACGTGGTGGGCGCCGAGGTGGTGCTCGCCGACGGGCGCGTCGTACGGGCCGACGCCGAGCACCACCCCGATCTGTTCTGGGCGCTGCGCGGCGCGGGCGGCAACATGGGCGTCGTCACCTCCTTCGACATCGAGGCCGCCGAGGTGGGCGAGGTCGTCTTCGCCGTGCTGGTGTACGACGCCTCCGACACCGCGGCGTTGCTGGAGGGCTTCGGGCGGCTGGTCGAGGACAGCCCACGCGCCCTCACGGCCTTCATGTCGCTCTTCCCCTCCGGCCCGGGCGAGCCGATCCTCGCCCAGAACCTCATCGTCTGGGCCGGCGACGACACCGACGCCGCCGTCGCGGCCATCGAGCCCTTCCTGGGCCTCGGCCCGGTGCTCCAGCAGCAGGCTCAGCTCGCCCCCTACGCCGCGATCGTCGCGCCGCACCACAACCAGCACCACGGCCAGTCGGGCACGCGCACCCGCTCGGCCTTGGTCGGCCATCTCGACGGCGCCACCTCCGCGCTGGTGGCCGGGCTGTTCGACCGCGGCGCCGGCATGGTGCAGGTGCGCTCGGTCGGCGGCGCGGTCAACGACACCCCTGCGGAGGCCACCGCCTACGCCCACCGCACGCAGAACTTCTCCCTCACCGGGGTGTTCCACAGCTCCCGGGACGATCAGGCCGCGCGGGCATGGGAACGGCTCGGCGCCGAGGCGATCTACCTCAGCTTCGAGTCGCACGGCGACGAGAGCCTGCTGGCCAAGGCGTTCCCGCCGCCCACGCTGCGGCGGCTGCGGCGGGTGAAGGCCGCCTACGACCCCTGCAACGTCTTCCGGCACAACTTCCCCATCACCCCGGACCCGGCGGGCTGACCGCTCGGCCCCACCCCGGTTGGTTGATACGTCATCCTCCCGAGTACGGTCGCAGTGTCGACCGTCGGCGCCCGGCCGAGAGCGTTCGCCCGCCGAAACGCCGGCGACCGCCGCCCGCCGATCCTCCGTCGCGGCGCCCGCCCCCGGCCGGGCGCCGCGACGGAGGACCACCACCCATGGACCACAAGCGAGCCGATGTGAAAGGGGCCACCATGCCCGACGACCAGCGAACGACCGCTCCCCCGGAGCCGGCGAGCCGGCCCGCCGCCGGTGCCGGCGGCCCGGCCGCCGCGCCAGGACTGATCGTCCTCGGCGGCGACCCGGACGCCATGTGCGCGGACGGGACGTGCCGGTGAACGCCATGAACGACACGACGAAAGCGGTGAAGACGGTGCGCGTCGAGGTCTGGTCGGACGTCGTGTGCCCCTGGTGCTACATCGGCAAGAGGCGTCTGGAGCGCGCCCTGGAGAGATTCGAGCACGCCGGGGACGTCGAGGTCGTCTGGCGCAGCTTCCAGCTCGACCCGGCCTTCCCTCGCGGCGCGCGAAAGCCGGTTCCCGAGATGCTGGCCGAGAAGATGGGCGCCACGCCCGCCCAGGTGCGGACGATGCAGGCGCAGGTCACGGCGCTGGCCGCCGAAGAAGGCCTGGTCTACGACCTCGAGCACTCGATCATGGTCAACACCATCGACGCGCACCGGCTGACGCACCTGGCCAAAAAGCACGGCCTGGACGGCCAGGCCCACGAGAGACTGCTGCGCGCCAACCTCATCGAGGGGCAGACCCTCGACGACGCCGAGACGCTCGTCCGCCTGGGCGTCGAGGCCGGGCTGCCCGAGGACGAGACGCGCCGGGTCGTCGGCGGCACCGCCCACCTCGACGACGTCGAGGCCGACATCCGCGAGGCCCGCGAGCTGGGCGTCACCGGTGTGCCGTTCTTCGTGCTGAACCGCGCCTTCGCCGTGTCCGGCGCGCAGCCGGCCGAACTGTTCCTGTCGGCGCTCCGCCAGGCCTACGAGGCCGCCGCTCCGCCGGCCCGCTGACCGCCGGCGCCCCGGCCACCGTCCACGTCCACGTCCACGTCCACGTCCACGTCCACGTCCACGTCCACGTCCACGTCCACGACGATCTTGCCGGTGGCGGCGCCCGCCTCCACCAGGCCGTGCGCCTCGGCGACGGTCGCGAGGGTGAAGCGGCGCGGGTCGAGCAAGGGTGCGAGGGCTCCGGCGTCGGCGAGCGCGGCCGCCTCGCGCATGATCTCCCCGTGGTGGTCGCGCCCGCGGCCGGTCAGCATCGGCAGCAGGGTGAAGACGCCGGAGTAGGTGGCGCCCCGGAACGACAGCGGGGCGAGGCTGTGCGCCCCCCACCCCAAGGCGCTGACCACGTGACCGGTGTAGGTGCGGACCGCGGCGAAGGAGGCGTCGAGGGTCTCGCCGCCGACGGTGTCGAAGACGACGTCGAAGCCCTCCCCACCGGTGTGCTCGCCGACGTAGTCCTCAACCGGAGTGGTGCTGTGGTCGATCGGGGTGGCGCCGAGGCGCCGGATGGTCGCAAGGCTGCGGGTGGACCCGGTGGCGAAGACCTCGCCGCCGCGTGCCCGGGCCAGCTGGACGGCCACATGCCCGATGCCTCCGGCCCCGCCGTGCACCAGCACCTTGTGCCCCTCCCGCACGGCGGCCCGGTCGACCAGGGCCTCCCAGGCGGTGACGAACACCAGCGGCAGCGCCGCGGCCTCACGCGTGCCCAGCGACGCGGGCTTTCTGGCCAGCAGCCGCGCGTCCACGGCGGCGAACTCGGCGAGCGAGCCCTGAAGGTCGCCGACCCCGCCGGTGAGCCCGAAGACCTCGTCGCCGGGGGCGAACCCGGTGACGCCCTCCCCGACCCGTTCGACCACGCCCGCCAGGTCCAGGCCCAGGACGGCGGGCAGCCGGGTGCGGGCGTGGGCGGCCCTGCCGGCGCGGATCTTGGTGTCCAGCGGGTTGACCCCGCTTGCTCCTACGCGTACCAGGACCTGGCCGGGGCCGGCCGTGGGGGTCTCGATCTCGCTCAGGGTCAGGGGACCGCCGAACTCTCGCAGCACTATCGCGCGCATGGGAAATCACCTTTCTCGTGTTCGTACCGCTATTGGGCCGGCGCGACTCCGGGGCAAGTGGGCATGCCCGGACGGCGCTTGTTCTCGGGCGTTCGGGCGGAGATCGGGCCGTCGCTCCACCAGCCCGATAAAACAGACAGGTCTGTCTTTTTCGGCCGTGGGACCTGACACGCCGCAGCTGAGGCGCATCAGGCGGCCGGGTCAGGCCGGGGCGGGACAGGAACGCTCGATCAGCGCCCGCGCCGCGGCCTTGGCGGCGGCGGGCATGGCAGGGTCCTGTTCGAGCTTGCCCGCGGCCAGGGTGCCGTCGATGAGCAGGGTCAGCTGGAGCGCCAGGCCATCGGCGTCCGCGGCTCCGGCCGCCTCGGCGAGCTCGCGCACCCAGCCGCGCACGGCCCGCTTGTGCTCGACCGTCACGGCATAGGGCAGGCTTCCCGGCTCGCTCTCGGCCGCCGCGTTGATGAACGGGCACCCGTGGAAGCCGTGCCGGGCGTACGCCCCGGCCACCGCGTCGAACAGGCCCACCATCCGCTCGCGGGGGTCGTCCCCCGCCGCCAGCGCGGCCCGGCGCAGTTTGCCGCGCCATGAGTGGTCCGTGCGGCGCAGATAGGCCGCGGCCAGTTCGTCCTTGGACGGGAAGTGGACGTACAGCGTCGACTTGGCCACGCCGGACTCGGCGATGATGCGGTCGACGCCCACGCCGCGCAACCCGTGCGCGGCGAACAGGTCGCCGGCCGTGGTCAGGATGCGCTCGCGCGCGGGAAGACGCTTCGCGGTCGTGGTCATGCCGTTCACCCGATCTGTCACCTGGGCCGGCACGCCTGCCGGACCCCTCACAAAATACGGACAGGTCTGTCTGATCGCAACCCGGCCCCCACCACGGGCCGGCGACATGGAGGCGGTCAGGGGGCAGGTGGGTGGCACTTCGAGCGGTCGGATCGGGATCGTCCTCAGCCCTGGCGGGGTATCCGCTCGTTCCTCGGCTCCGGGACAGCGTGCTCCGCTTCGACGCTACGGCCGAGCCGTCCGCCCGGCGTCGCCGGGCCGCCGCTGGGCGTGATTGCTGCCGGGACTCCCCCTGATCCGGGGGTTTTCCGACCGGAGGCTCTGGGCTACTGTTCTAGAACAGTCGAGAGAGAGAAGACGATCATGGACGAGATGTCCTGGTCCGGCCGGCAGGGCGTCACGGTGCCCGCCGCCCGCGCGATGAGCGACCCCGGCGTCACCGGCCGGTTCGGAACCTATGGCGGGCGGTACGTGCCGGAGTCGCTGATCCCGGCCTGCCACGAGATCGAGACGGCGTTCCGCGAGGCCTGGAGCGACCCGGAGTTCCGGGGCAGGCTCGACACCCTGCTCACGGTCTACGCCGGCCGCCCCACTCCGTTGACCCCCGCCTGGCGGCTCTCCCGTGAGCTCGGCATCACCCTGTTGCTCAAACGCGAGGATCTCACGCACACCGGCTCACACAAGATCAACAACGTGCTCGGCCAGGCGCTGCTCGCTCACCGGATGGGCAAGCAACGGCTGCTGGCCGAGACCGGCGCGGGCCAGCACGGCGTCGCCACGGCCACCGCCGCGGCGCTCCTCGGCCTCAAGGCGACCGTGTTCATGGGCGAGCGCGACATCGAACGGCAGGAGCTCAACGTCCTGCGGATGAACGTGCTGGGCGCGGAGGTCGTGCCGGTCACGACCGGCAGCCGCACCCTCAAGGACGCCTGCAACGAGGCGATGCGGCACTGGGTGTCGTCGGTGGACGACTCCTACTACTGCCTCGGGTCGGTGATGGGCCCGCATCCCTATCCGTGGATGGTGCGCGAGTTCCAGCGGGTGATCGGCGAGGAGGCCCGCGCCCAGTGCGCCGCCGAACTCCCCGTCGGCGTGCCCGACTACGTGGTCGCCTGCGTCGGCGGCGGCTCCAACGCCGCGGGCACGTTCGCCGGCTTCGCCGGCACCACCGCCCGGCTCGTCGGGGTCGAGGCCGAGGGCGGCGCGGCGGCGACCTTCGGCAGGGCCGGGGTGCTGCACGGCTTCCGCTCGCTGGTCCTGCAGGACGAGGACGGCCAGGTGAGAGAGGCCCATTCGGTCGCGGCCGGCCTCGACTATCCCGGGATCGGCCCCGAGCACGCCCATCTGCGCGACTCAGGACGCGCCCGCTACGAGACCGTGAACGACGAAGAGGTCGTCCAGGCGCTGCTGTGCCTGGCCCGCACCGAGGGGATCCTGGCCGCGCTGGAGTCCTCGCACGCCGTGGCCTGGGTGATCCGGGCCGCCAAGTCCGGCGAGATCGCGCCGGGGTCGACCGTGATGCTGACCCTCTCCGGCAGGGGAGACAAGGACATCGCCTCCATCAAGGATCTGATGTGACCCGATCCCTGGAAGAGTTCCTGATCGCGCGCCGTGGCACGGGGCGTCCCCTGCTGGTGCCCTACGTCACCGCCGGGGTCACCCCCGGGTGGACGGACGTCGTCCACGCCTACGCCGACGCCGGAGCCGACGCCGTCGAGCTGGGCTTTCCCTTCTCCGATCCCATGCTGGACGGCGTCACGATCCAGGAGGCCTCCGACCGGGCCATCGCGGCCGGGACCACGGTCAAGGGAATCCTCGAGAAGGTCGCGACGCTCGACGTCGACGTGCCGCTCATCGCGATGACCTACAGCAATCTGGTGGTGCAGCGGAGCGCCGCGGACTTCTGCGCGGCGCTCACCGCGAGCGGGCTGCGCGGGCTGATCGTGCCCGACGCGCCCCTGGAGGAGGCCGGGGAACTGGCGGACGCCGCGGCGGCCGAGGGCCTGGATCTCGTGCTGCTCGCCGCTCCGACCTCCTCCCGGGCCAGGCTGCGCGAGATCACCGAGCGCAGCCGGGGCTTCGTCTACGCCCTGACCCGCATGGGCACCACCGGCGAGCGCGGCGAGATCTCCGAGCGGGCCGCCCGGCTCGGCCGCGAGCTCAAGGGACTCACCGACCGGCCGGTCCTGTTCGGTTTCGGGGTCTCCAGCCCGGCGCAGGCCGCCGAGCTGGCCGATCACGCCGACGGCGTCGTGGTGGCTTCGGCGCTGATGCGCAAGCTTCTCGACGGCGCCCGGCCACGCGAGCTGGGAGAATACGTGGCGAGCATTCGACGCGCACTCGACCAGGGAGCCAGATGAGCAGTACGCCCCGCTACCGCGCCATCGCCGACGACCTGACCCACAAGATCAAGTCGGGGCACTACCGCGCGGGCGAGGCGTTGCCCGCGCAGCGTGAGCTCAGCGCCTCCTACGGCGTGACGATGATGACGCTGCGGCAGGCGTTGCAGGTCCTCAGCGGCGAGGGTCTGATCGTCCAGCGGGCCGGCCGCGGCACTTATGTGACACCGGTCAGCGCGGAGTACCCCCTCGACACGCTGCGAAGCCTCGGCGACGACCTCCGCCGGCAGGGGCACCCCCTGCGGACCGAGGTGCTGTCGGCCGCGATCCGGCCGGCCCCGCGCTCGCTCACCCCGCTGCTGGGCGACGCGCCGGCCGAGCGCCGGGCGCTCAGGCTGGCACGCGTACGGCATCTGCTGGGCCGGCCCGCCGTCCACCAGATCTCCTGGATCGCCGAGCCGCACGCCTCGGCGATCAAGGGGACCGACTTCACCGAGACCCCGCTGTACACCGCGCTCACCGATGCCGGCGCGCGAGTGCACCGGGCGACCGAACGGGTCAGGCCGGCCCTGCTCACCGCCCCGATCGCGGCGCGGCTGCGGCACCCGGCGGGCAGCCCGGTCTTCGTCAGCGAACGGGCGACCTATGACGACCAGGGCGCCCTGATCGTCATGGACCATGCCACGATCCTCGGCGAGTGGATGGAGATCAGGGCCGAGCGCAAGGCCACGGACCTGTCGCTGCACTGGGTCTCCCAGCACTGACCGTCCCGGTACGGGCGGATCTTCAAGACCCTTACAGGACCCTCATGGGATGAGGCGCCCGAGCGCCTCATCCCTGGGCAGCTCGGCGCCGAGGCGGTAGCACTGCTCGTAGGCCTCCTCGCCGAGCCGCCCGCGCAGGGCCTCCGCCAACCTGCGCAGCTCAGGGTCTCCCTGATCGAAGGCGCCGCGGATGGCCCGGCTCATCCCAAGGGCGGTGGCCGCGCCAGAGGAATCGCCCTCCAGCCAGAGCAGCCAGGCGAGCAGCTGCGCGCCGGCGGCAGGGTCACGCGCGGCGTTGGCGCCGTGGATGGCGAACACCGCCCGCACCACCTCGGGCAGCAGCGCCCGTGCCTTTCCGGCCTCTCCTGCGGCCAGCAGGTTCGCCATCCTGGCCGGGGCCGCACGCCCGGCGGGCAGCGACAGCTCGCGCGCGAGCTCCTCCAGCCGGTCGAGCGCCTGTTCGGCCCGCTCCACATCGCCGGAACGCCGATGCGTCTCCGCCAGACACAGCAGCAGCTCGATCTCCGAGTGCAGCGGCCCGCGGTCGCGGACCTGCGCGCGCGCCTCTTCCAGCCCCGCGAGGGCGCCCCCCAGGTCGCCCTGGCGTCCGCGCTCGGCGGCGAGGGCGGTGCGGAAGTACAACTCCTCCTCCCACAGGTGGAACGGCGTCACCAGGCCGAGGCTGCGGTTGAGTGCTGCGATGGCCGCGTCGTGGTCACCTTCCACCGAATGCGCACGCGCGACACCCGAGAGCGTGACGGCCAGGCCGTACCTCTCCCCGGTCCCCTCGAACACCCGCAACGCCTCGGCGCGCGCGGCGGCGGCGCCCGCCCAGTCGCCGCGGTCGGCACGGATGAAGGCCTCCACCCAGAACGCGCAGCCGCGTGCCCAGACATCGGGACGCTCCTTGACCCGGCTCAGCTCGCGATCGGCGAGCTCGTCCAGACCGAGGAAGTACGCCATGGGCAGGACCATCAGGACCAGCAGCGGGTAGCGCTCCATCGCGCCCGTGCGCACGCACTCCTCGATCGCCGCGGGGCTCACCGTGATCACTGCGGTGAAGGCGGCCCGGACGTCCTCGGGCAGCTCGTCGCCGAAGCGCAGCACCTCGTTCACCAGGGTGACGAACCGGGGATCGAAGCGCACGTTCCAGTGCGAGTAGAGCGGGCCGAGCAGCCGCCAGGCGGTCTGCGCGTCGCCGCCGTCAATGGCGGCGCGCAGGGCGAAGACCATGTTGTCGTGCTCGTCGTCGAACAGGGCCAGTGAGTCCATCTGCGCGTGCGCACGCAGCATGGGCTCGTGCTCCTCGGCCAGGTCGGCGAAGTAGCGGGAGAAGCGCGAGCGGACCTCCTCGCGCTCGTCGGCCGCGAGCAGGCGGCTGCCCGCGTAGGCGCGGATGGTCTCCAGCATTCGGTAGCGGTCGCCGGCCTCGACCACGATCGACTTGTCGATCAGCGAGCCGAGCACGTAGACGACGTCGGCCTCCGTCAGCACCCCGCCGGAGCAGATCGCCTCGACCGCCTCCTCGCGTGCGCCCGCCGGGAAGATCGACATCCGACGGGCGAGCACCCGCTCCTCCTCGGTCAGCAGGTCCCAGCTCCACTCGATCACCGCGAGCAGGGTGCGCTGGCGCGGCATGGCCGCCCTGTTACCCGAGCTCAGCAGCCGGAAGCGGTCGTCGAGCCGCCTGGCGATCTGGTCGGCCCCCATCGAGCGCAGCCGCGCCGCCGCCAGCTCCAGGGCCAGGGGCAGTCCGTCGAGCCTGCGGCAGATGTCGACGACCGGTCCCGCCGTCTGCCCGTCCAGCGCGAAGCCAGGCCGTACGGCTGCCGCCCGGTCCACGAACAGCCGGACGGCGTCGGCGTCGGCGAGCGGGCCTAGCGGGCACAGCGCCTCACCGGGGATGCCGAGCGACTCTCTGCTGGTGGTCAGGATGCGCAGCCGCGGCAGCCGGTCGAGCAGCGAACCGGCCAGACCGGCCGCGGCGTCGACCAGGTGCTCGCAGTTGTCCAGCACCAGGACGGCATCCTCGCTGCCGAGCAGTTCGGCCACCTGGTCGGCCGCCGAGCCGTGACCGAGCTCGGCAGGACGGTACTCACGGGGGCTCAGCACACCGAGCAGTTCCTCGGCCAGCCGGTCGGGCACGCTCACCCCGGCGAGCGACACGAAGTACGCGCGCCCGCGCCGATGCGCGGGGTGCCGCTCCACCGCCTCCACCGCCAGCCGGGTCTTGCCCGCCCCGCCCGGCCCCACGATCGTGACCAACCGGGACGTGTTCATCAGCCCGGCCAGCAGCTCCAGCTCCGAGTCGCGGCCGACGAAGCTGCTCACCTGCGATGGCAGGCGGCCGGGCGACGCCTCCGGGCGAGGGGCAGGCAGGTCCAGCTCCCCGCGCAGCAGCGCCAGATGGATCCGCTGCAGCTCCTGCGACGGGTCGACGCCGAGCTCGTCGGCCAGCCGCTCGCGGATCTCCTCGTAGGCGGCGAGCGCGTCGGACCGCCGACCGGCCGAGTACAGAGCTCGCATCCGCAGCCCGGCCAGGCGCTCGCGCAGCGGGTGGCGCGAGACCGTCGTCTCCAGCTCGGGCAGGATGGTCGCCTGCCATCCGAGAAGCAGCTCCGCCTCGAACCTGTCCTCCTGGGCCGCCAGCCGCAGATCCTGCAGGCGTGCGGCGGGCGGCCCGGCGAAGGCGGCCAGCGACGGCAGATCCCCCAGGGCCTCGCCCTGCCACAGGGCCAGCGCCTCGAACAGGACCGCTGCCGCCTCCACGGCCCGGCCCGCGGCCAGCTCGCGCCTGCCGCGCTCGCTCAGCTCCTCGAACCCGGTCGCGTCGATGTCCTCAGCGGAAAGCACCAGGCGGTATCCGCCTGGTGCGGATTCCACGGCAACCTCACCGCGCAGTGCCTTGCGTAGCCGGGAGACCGCCGCCTGCAGGGCGTTGGCCGCGTCCGCCGGCGGCTCCTCGCCCCACAGGTCGTCGATCAGCGAGTCCGTGGTGACCAGGCGACCCGGGTCCAGGGCGAGCCGGGCCAGCAGCATGCGCTGCCGGGGCCCTCCCATGTCGATGGGCCGGCCGTCACGCCCGATCGCGGCGACCGGTCCAAGGAGCCGGATCCGCATCTCGCCACCCCTCGCTACGCCCGGTCGTAGGGCTTCTTGGCCCACAGGTACCCGCCCAGCGCGACGGCTGCGCTCCAGCCGAGCGCCGGCCACACGGTACCGCCAACGGGTGTCCCCATGATCAGGCCCCTCACCGCCTCGATGATGCTCGCGGATGATCTGCCACAGGTCGCGGCGGCTGCGCGGGTCGAGGCCGGTGGTCGGCTCGTCCAGGAAGATGACCTGCGGCCTGCCGACGAGGATCATGGCCAGATCGAGCCTGCGCCGCATACCGCCCGAGTAGGTGGCGGCCGGCTTGCCCGCCGCGTCCTCGAGATCGAACGAGGACTGGCCGGTGACGCCGATGGCCGCACGGACCTCCTCCGGCTCCCGCGTCACGTCGTGCCCGGCCACCCGCGCCTGGCCGCCGTCGGCGGCGATGAGGGTGGACAGACCTCGCTGAGGACGATTCTTCCGGAGTCGGCCTTGATGTAGATCGTGTCGGCTCGGTCGAGCCTGACCTCGCCGTGCGCGCTGTGGACGCGCACCTCGTCGAGGCGGCCCTCGACCCGCAGGTCGCCCGTGACGATCCTGGCCTCCAGGTGGGAGCGTTCGGGGAGGTCCACGGTCACCTCGACCGACCCGGCTCGTGCGAGCCAGGCGCGCGAGCCGTAGCCGGGGCCGGTGATCCGCAGCCGGCCGTCGGAGTAGTCGACCTGGGTCCGCTCGGCTGCCTTCACGTCCTTGTGCGAGGTCGGGTCGGTGGGCAGGACCTGGACGGTGGTGGAGGTGCTCTGGCCGGTCGCGGTGACTCGCAGGGCGCCGAATGCGAGGTCCACGATGGCCCGGATCGGGGTGGGAGCGTCAAACGCAGGCATGACTGGTCTCGCTTTCGATGGTCTTGGCCTGCCGTACGCGGAAGAGCACGGACGCGGTGGTGAGGAGGGCGAGCGCCGCGAAGGCGGTCAGGGTGAGCGCGTCCGGGTGGATCAGGGACTGGCCGCGGTGTGCCTGCCAGAGGACGAGGGAGAAGAGCCCGAAGTAGCCGAGTGAGGCGACGCCGACGAGCTGGGCGCGCACCTTCACGTCCCGCAGCCAGACCACGCGGGCCGACAGCACCACGAGCAGGGCGGCGATCAGCAGGAGCACCTGGATGCCGTGGAGGCCGACGAAGTGCGCCACGCGCCAGTCACCGCCGGTCACGCTCCAGTTGGTGATCGGCATGCCGTGGCCGTCGGGGTCGCCGACACCGTGCCCCTGGTACATCTGGATCTGGGTGCCGTTCGCGTCGGTGACGGTGCGCGGGTAGATGCCCGTGACGAGGTAGAAGATCGGCACGACGGTCCCGAGGACCGCCAGCCAGACGCCCCACCGCATCGCCCGGGCCAGCGCCGGGTCGGCGTCGCGCCGGCGGAGCACCAGCACCGCGATCACCACGTTGCAGATGAAGAGCGCGCCCACGCCGACGGAGAAGATCGGCGCGAGGGCCAGGGTGATCGGGTCGGTGCCGGCGTTGAAGTGGCTGAAGGTCCCGCGTCCCGCCTGGAGGGCGATCGCGGCGAGTTCCACCACCGCGCCGGCGGCGAAGACCGTGCCGAGCCACCAGCCGAGGCGCCTGCCCTTGGTCAGCTGGGTGAGCAGCCAGGCGAGCGTGCCGCAGTACATGGCGAAGGCGAAACCGAACTTCATCGGCTTGAGCCAGACCGACTCGTCCTGCAGGAGGCGGTCGTCGAGGATCATGCCGGTCGCGCTGATCAGCATGAGGGCGACGAAGAGGAGGACGCTCACCATCAGCGGCCGGTGCCAGCGTCGCAGGGAGGGCAGCAGGAGGTCCATGCAGGTTTCCTTCGTCAGGGGCTTTTCGTGATGGGCTCACGATGCGCTTGCGCCCTGACGAGGCGCTGACGACCTCTTTGTGATCTTGTCAGCTCGTCATTCCCCGTCTCAGACGAGGCGATCACCCGCTCGAACAGGTCGCCCCGGCGGCTTGCCGGCCGCGACCGCGAAGTGATCGGCGGCCGGCGGTCACTCCTGGCGGGTGGTGACCCGGTCGTCGTACTCGAGGCGGGCAAGGAAGAAGTCCCGGACGTCCCCGGCGAGCAGCTCCGGCACCTCCATCGCGGCGAAGTGGCCTCCGCGCTCGAACTCCGACCAGTGCCTGATGTCGTACAGCCGCTCGGCCAGCGGTCGCACCGACTGTGTGATGTCGTGCGCGAACACCGCCACGCCCACCGGGACCGGGCACGGCTCGACCCGCCGCGGAGCCTCGCGGGACAGCCGCGCCGAGGAAGCCGCCGTGGCGGTCAGCCAGTACAGCGAGATGTCGGTGAGCATCCGCTCGTCACTGATCGGCGAGCGCGGGTCCGTCCACTGCGCGAAGCGCTCGGCGATCCAGGCCAGCTGGCCGACCGGCGAGTCGGTCAGCGCGTAGCCGATGGTCTGCGGGGTGGTGGCCTGCAAAGCCTGGTACGGCGGACGATTCGCCATCAACTGCCTGACCTTGTCCAGCCGGGCCTCGTCCGTTTCCGACAGTTCGATGCCGGCGTCCGGTACCGGCCGGGTCGGCAGGTAGTTGATGTGCACCCCGACGACCTGCTCGGGTGCCGCCGCGCCGAGCGCCATCGAGATGCCCGAGCCGAAGTCGCCGCCCTGCGCGCCATAGCGCTCGTACCCGAGGCGGCGCATCAGCTCGGCCCAGGCCCGCGCGACCCGGACGATGTCCCAGCCGCGCTCGTGGGTCGGCCCGGAGAAGCCGAACCCCGGGATGGAGGGGATCACCAGGTGGAAGTCGCGGGACAGCGGCTCGATCACGTCGAGGAACTCCAGGAACGACCCGGGCCAGCCGTGGGTGAGGACCAGCGCGAGCGCGTCCGGTGCCGCTGACCGGACGTGGACGAAGTGGATGTTCTGGCCGTCGATCTCGGTGGTGAAGTGCGGAAGCTCGTTGAGCTCGGCCTCGTGCTCGCGCCAGTCGTAGCCGGTACGCCAGTGTTCGGCCAGTTCCTTGAGCCGCGCCAGCGGGAAGCCGTAGTCCCATCCGGCGTCGGCGATCTCGTTGGGCCAGCGGGTGCGGGAGAGCCGGTCGGTCAGGTCGTCGAGGTCGGCCTGAGGGATGTCGATGCGGAATGGCTTGATCATGGTCTTGACTCCAGGTGGATTCATTCGGCGCCCGGATGTTCGAGTCGGCGCCGGGGGCGATGCCCTCGCACCGCCCGTCGTCGAGCAGGCGCGCGAACCGGGTGGACCGGCCGGCGACCAGCGCGCCGGGACACGGCGTTCTCGTTCGTTGGTACGTCCAACATTGGCGTCGCCAACTATACACAGATTCGTTGGCCACACCAACGGTGTAGGGTGGCGGCCGTGGAAGAGACACCCGCACGCCTGTCCGCGAAGCCGAGCTGGCTGCTCGGCCAGGTGGCGATGCACGCCCACAGGCTGGCGTCCGACGGCTTCGGCCAGGTGGGCGCGCGCGGATACCACTACCGCATCCTGGCCGCGCTGGAGGAGTTCGGGGTGGCCAGTCAGGCCGAGCTCGGTCGCCGATGCAGCATCGACCGCAGCGACGTGGTGGCAGCGATCAACGAACTGGCCGAGCAGGGCTTCGTCGAGCGGACCCCGGACCCCGGCGACCGCAGGCGCAACCTGGTGACCCTCACGGCGGCGGGTGAGCGGCAACTCCGGCGCTTGGACCGAGCGCTTGACAAGGTGCAGGACGATCTCCTCGGACCGCTGCCGGCCGAGGACAGGCAGACCTTGACCCGCCTGCTCACTCAACTGCTCACGCACCACCGACGGGGGTGAGCATCGGCCGGCGGTGGCCGCCCCCGACGAAAATCCGGCGCACCTCCGGCCGCTCGTGGATCGGCCCGCCCGCACGGGCCCGTCTGTCGTGATCACGTGGCCGGAAAAGGAGTGGACGCGATGATGCTCGGGCTTGTACCTTGCAGTCGACCGTGACACCGCCCGAGGAGGTGAGACCCATGAAAGCTGTATCGATGTGGGTGCTCCCCCTTTCCGTCATGGCCGGGCGATTGACGTAGGTGTCGCCGGGAGCGCCTCGCCAGTAAGGCACTCCCGAAAGGCAACACCTATGAACTCCCAGCAGGTCCCCGCCGAGCCGTCGTCGAACGACAGAGCCGAGTGCGACTCCACGGTGGGCGACGTCCCCGGAATCCTGCGATCGCCGGCCTCCGGCGCCGGTCGCGCGCCCCACATGTTCGATGTGATCATCGCCGGATGCGGGCCTACCGGTGCGATGCTGGCCGCCGAACTGCGGCTGCACGATGTGCGGGTACTCGTTCTGGAGAAGGAAACCGAGCCCAAGTCGTTCGTCCGCATAGTCGGACTGCACATTCGCAGTCTCGAACTGATGGCGATGCGCGGACTGCTCGAGCGCGTTCTCCAGCATGGACGACGGCGACCGGCCGGCGCTTACTTCGCCGCCATCGACAAACCCGCGCCCAAGGGCCTGGATTCCGCGCACGCCTATCTGCTGGGCATCCCGCAGCCGGTCATCGAGAATCTGCTCGAAGAACATGCGATCGAACGGGGCGCGCAGGTCCGGCGCGGTCGCGCGGTCGCAGGTCTCGAGCAGGACGACGACGGGGTGACCGTCGAGCTGTCCGACGGGGAGCGGCTGCGTGCCCGCTACCTCATCGGCTGTGACGGCGCGCGCAGTACGGTGCGCAAACTGCTCGGCGTCGCCTTCCCCGGCGAGCCCTCACGGACCGACACGCTCATGGGCGAGATGAAAGTGGGCGTGCCGCAGGAGGAGATCGCCGCCAAAGTGAGCGAAATCGGCCAGACCCACCGGCCGTTCTGGCTCAGGCCCTTCGGCGAAGGGGTCTATAGCGTCGTAGTCCCCGCCGCGGGAGTCGGCGACCGCGCCGAGCCGCCCACCCTCGAGGATTTCAAGCAACAGTTGCGCACCATCGCCGGAACCGACTTCGGCGTGCACTCCCCGCGCTGGTTGTCCCGCTTCGGGAACGCCACCCGGCTGGCCGAACGCTATCGGGTCGGGCGGGTGCTGCTGGCCGGCGATGCGGCGCACATCCATCCACCCATCGGCGGTCAGGGCCTCAACCTGGGCGTTCAGGACGCGTTCAACCTCGGCTGGAAACTGGCCGCGCAGATCCGCGGCTGGGCGCCGGAAACACTGCTGGACACCTACCAGGCCGAACGTCATCCGGTCGCCGAGGACGTGCTGGACAACACCCGCGCCCAGATGGAACTGCTGTCCGCCGAACCTGGCCCGCAGGCCGTGCGCAGGCTGCTCACCGAACTGATGGACTTCGACGAGGTGAACCGCCATCTGATCGAGAAGATCACCGCGATCGGCATCCGCTACGACTTCGGCGAAGGCCCCGACCTGCTCGGCCGCCGCCTGCGCGACATCGACGTGCAGAAGGGCCGCCTCTACGGTCTGCTGCATCGCGGCCGCGGCCTGCTGCTGGACCGCACCGAACGCCTGACCGCCGGCGGCTGGTCGGACCGGGTCGATCACCTCGCGGATCCCACCGCGGACCTGGATGTTCCGTGCGTCCTGCTACGCCCCGACGGCCACGTCGCCTGGATCGGCGACGATCAGCGGGACCTGGACGACCACCTCACCCTCTGGTTCGGCGAGCCCGCCACCTGATCTCGCCTGAGCAACCGACCGAGAGGCCCGTGAGGATGAGAGCCTCGGCGACCGTCCCGCGCTCGAACGGCATCCCCTCCGTGACCGAGTGCCGGCTCAACGGCACCGGCAAGGCACTCGAACCGCGGTTCGCGTCGTTCGTCGAGGGATAGCCCTTTGACGTCGCGACAGGGACTTCGGCGAGCCGCCGATGCCGGCGGATGCGGCCCGGTTCCTCATTGACCGGGGCCCGCATCCGCGGGCGATCGCCTACTCGCCGATCGGTTGCCCACTTCGCTGGGCGGTCGCCCCTCAGGCGGCTGCCTACTCCGCCGGGCTCCCCTCCGCGACCGGACCGGAGGCGAGGTTCCCCGCGTGGTCGACGATGCCGTCGGCCAGCCGGGCGAACGCGACGACCACCTCCCCTTCCTTGAACCTGATGCCGTCCGAGGACCGCTTCCCCTCCGGGTAGTAATCGCGCAGCCCGAGGAACGCGTAGGTATCAGGGTCGATGATGATCTCGCGTCGGATCCCCTGAGCATCTCTGTAGATCCCCACCCCGACCCGGCCCTCCAGGTCGCGCACCTTGTCCTCCATCCCGACACCGTCCAGTTCCGAGATGACGGTGTAGAGGGCGGCGCGCAACCTGGGTGGCGGGGCGACCTGCTGGAGGAGGAACTGCACGTACGAGAACATCGCATTCGCGTCCGAGCCGCCACCGCTCGCCGTGTTGTCCTTCTTCAATCGGTCGAGAAGGGCGGACGACTCCAAGGGAAGCGAGCGCAGGTAAGCGGGGTCGTTCGGCTGGGGGGCACGGTCAGCCCCGTGGAGGCTGCCCTTGGTCAACATGCCGCCGCCGGTGCGATGGGCCACCTTCTTGCCGTCCCCCCGAAACCACCATTCCGTGGTGTAGCGCGAGCCCAGCGGCTCCCGCAGACCGACGGGCGGAGGGGCCGACTTGCGCACGGCTTTCGGCGAGACGTACACGACGTTCTTCTGGTAGGTCCACTGGTCGGCCCGAGGGTAGACATCCTCGGCCTTCGCCGCCTCGGTCGCACGCTTCGCGAGGGTCTCCGCGTTCGCGGCGGGCAACCAGGCCGGGGCACCGGCGCTGCCCTTCCCAGCGCTCTCTGGACCAAGGTTCTGGACCACGGTGACACCCGCCGTGATCGTCAGGCCGAAGGCGCCGACCGCCGCCACCCGCAGCACCGTGCGGGAGGCCAAGCGGTGGGACGGGGCCGGGGAGGCCATCGCGACCATCAGACGCCGACGCGCGGCATGAAGATCCTTCTCTTCGCTGAGCCGTACCTGTGAACGGAGGTCGCGGACCGGGTCCAGGTCGTCGTTCATCGAGTCTCCTCTGTCACATCGGCCGGGTTGCCGCCACCCAGGGCGCGGGCGACCTTACGGCGGGCGCGGGAGAGCCGGGAGCGTACGGTGCCGACGGGCACCCCCAAGGCCTGCGCCGTCTCCTGATAGGTGAGATCGCCCCAGGCGATCAGCAGCAGGACGTCACGCTCGCCGCGCCCCAGGCCGGCGAGAGCGGCGGCGAGCGGCTCGCGGGTCGCCGAGGCGGAGACCCGGGCATCCGCCCCCTCGTCGAATGCAACCGCGACAGGGTCCTCCCCGGTGCGGGCCAGCGCCCGGTAACCGCGCACCTCCGCCCGCCGGTGGCTCCCGATGATGTTGGTCGCGATGCCGTACAGCCAGGGCAGTGCGTCGGCGCGGTCGAAGTCGTACTTGCGCCGTTTCTCGAAAGCCCTGATGAACGCCTCGGCGACCACGTCCTCCGCGTGATCGGGGCCGAGACGCCGGACGACGTAGCGGTGCAGAACGGCGGCGTGCCGGTTGAACAACTCGGCGAAACGCTCAGAGTCGCGCAGCGACGCCTGGATGACCGCCGAATCCGTGATGGCCGCCGAATCCGCGTCAGGGGTACGGTCACGTATTCGCGGCCGCGCGGGTGGGGACATGAGCGTCGCCAGGTCCGCGAAGGACTGCTCTTGATGAGGAATGGAAGTCACGACCGTACTTATCCGAATGCCCGCAAAGGGTTCCAAACCCGAAACCGCTGAGCATCAAGGTACCGACCGGGAAACGGCCAGGAGCCGTCGTAACCCCCTACGCAGCCGTTGTGCCCGGGACGGCCGTTCCTGGTCAGCGCGCCAAGCGTCCCTGCCGCACGCACGCCACTGCTCAGCCCGGCCGGTACTCCTCCCCCGCGATGATCACGTCTTGTGGCCGAGACCTCCACCGCGCTGCTTTGCGGCGTGCCGTAGCGTCGCGCGTCGGGGCCGGCTACGGGGTGGAGGGCGGTGCGGCGCGCAGTTCGGCTGTGACGGCGCGTTCGCGGAGCTGGGCCGACTCTGCGCGCAAGGTCTCCACCTGTGCCCGTAGATCGGCCACTCTGGCCCGTTCGATCTCCAGCAGGGCGGCCAGCCGGTCGCGCTCGGCCACGGCGGTGCGCTCGCCGTCGGCGGCCGCCGCCACAGCGGAGGCCGCACGCTCCTCGGCGGCGCGCACGCGGTCGGCGGCCCGCCGCTCGGCCTCCTCGGCCCGGCTGCCGGCCTGGGCGGCGTCGGCCGCGGAACGGGCCGCCTGACCCACCGCCTCGGATCTGGCCTGCTCGGCGCCGGTCGCCCGCTCGTGCGCGCGGTCGCGTTCGGCTTCGGCCGCCTGGGCGCGGGCGATCGCCGCGGCCGCGGCCTGCTCGGCCTCGACGCGAGCCCGGCGTGCCAGCTCTGCCTCGGTGCGGGCGGCGTCCCGCTCGCCGGTCGCGCGCTCGGCGTTCCTGCCGGCCTGCTCGGCGAGCCGCTGTGCCCGCTCGGCGTGCTCGCGCGCCTCCCTCGTCTCGGCCAGCGCCGTCTCGACCCGTTCCCCCATCTGCTCGATCGCCTGGTCGCGCTCGTCCTGGGCGCGGGCGGCCCGCCGGTTGGCCTCCTCGGCGGCCTGTCTGGCGTGCCGCTCGGTGGTGGCCGCCTCGTGCAGCGCGGCCAGGGCCTGCTCGCGCGCGGTCTCGGCGTCCGACAGTGCGGTGTCGCGCTCGGCCAGGGCCTCCTCGACGCGCTCGCGCATCTGCTCGCGTTCGCGCCGGGCGTGCTCGGTCGCCTCGCGTGCCAGTCGTACCTGCTCGAAGGCCTGCTCTCGCTCGGTGCGGGCGATGGCGACGCGGGTGTGCGCGTCGGCCTGGACGGCGCTGAGCTTGGCCTCCACCCCCGCCGGGCTCAACTCATCGGCCAGCACCTGGGCCAGCGGGGCGATGGCCGCCGCCAGCCCTTTCTCCATCCGATCGTACAGATCCTCGGCGCGGGCCAGCGTCCCCTCCAGGCCGGGGGTGGCGCGGCGCAGTTCCCGCTCCCTTTTGGCCGCCGCCTGGCAGTCGCTCTGCGGGCAGTACTCCTTGGGCCGGCCGCGGCCGGCGCGCCGTTCGATCGCCGCCCCGCAGTGCTTGCACGCCGTCACCGCCCCCGTGCCGCCGGCCTCGCCGGTCTCCTGTCGCACCGGCCTGTCGGCCACGCTCCCCCGGCCCTCAGACTCCTTGATCGTCACGCCCGCAGCCTAGCATTTTTTAATTTCTAGAAATCAAAAATCAGAAACAACGATCCGTTGCGCGACGAAGACTCTCAATCACTCACGAGAAGGAGACTTCCCGCAAGTTGTCGCCCTACAGGCCGAGCACCACCATCGTGCGTGTCCTGTCCGCTCACGATGTGGCGAGTTCCGTGTGATCGGTCACTGTGTTGACCTGGGATTCGGTCAGGCGATGCCGCCCCGCATCGACCTGCCGGAGCTGCTGCCGGAGGTGCACTCCTGGACCGGTTTCCTGGACGCCTACGTGCACCCGGCCGAGGTCTCCACGCGCATGACGACCTGCCGCGGTCGCTGGCGGCACTGCTGATCAGCGAGGCTTTCAACGTCGGGCTCACCCCGATGATCAAGGACGGGGACGAGGCGCTGACCCGCGGCCGGTTGTCGCACGTCGACCAGAACTACGTGCGGGCCGAGACCCACGCTGCGGCGAACGCGACCTGATCGCGGCCCAGCGCGGCCTGACGCTCCTCGACGCAGTAAATGGTCAGGTGATGGGGATCGGGCAGGTGGTCGTGCCGGGCACGCCGCGCGATTCGCTGTACATCCTCGACACGCTGATCGACATCGCCGCAGGGCCGAAACCCGAGCTGGTCACGACGGACCAGGCCGGCGATGGCGACACGGTATTCGGGATCCTCTCCATGCTCGGCTACCGGTTCGCACCCCGCTTCGCCGACCTGGGCGCGGGATCTGGATTCACCGACCACGCAGAGCGGGTCGGGTGTCGGTCACAGATGAGGGCCCAGGAGCAGCCGGGCGGCTCGTTCGCCCATCCGCAGGTGCGCCGCCGGGTCGGGGTGCAGGCCATCGGGCAGCGACCTGGCCTCGTCCGGTCCGAGGAGCTCGCGTCCGTCGAGGTAGTGCAGCGCCGGGTCGGCGCGGACGTCGACGACCTTGGCGAGCAGCGCGCGGACACCGGTCAGGGTCAGCGCTCCGGCGCCCGGGGACCCCAGAGCGCGTTGGTGTCCGGTTTCCGGGTCGGGTGCGGTGGGTCCGGCCGTGGTCTCCAGTTCGGCGAAGGGGGTCGGTGAGATGAGCACGACCGGAGTGTCCGGGTGGCCTTCGCGGATCGTGTCCAGGAACCCGTGCACGGCGGGGACGAAGGTGCGCTCTCGCATCGACGCCGGCCCGACGATGTTGATCCCGACCTTGAGGGTGATCAGGTCGGCCGGGGTATCCCGGATGGCGCGGGCGACCTCCGGGTCGAGTACGGCGTTGCCGCCGAATCCGAGGTTGGTCAGCGCGGCACCGGTCGTCAGGGCGGCGATGGCCGGCCAGGTCAGGGTGGGGGCGGGCGCCTCCAGGCCGTGGCTGATCGACGAGCCGTAGTGCACCCATGCCACGCCGGTCGGCGGGGTCGGTGCGAGCAGCGGCGCGTCGGCGCCGAGCGTGCGCAGCTCGACCGTCGCGCTGTGCGGCAACCAGATCTCGACTTCCTTGTCTCCCGCGGGCAGATCGTCGAAGCGCACGGTTTCGGGGGGTCCCGGGTTGAGCCGGGCGTCGGCGAGGTCGACGGCGAGGCTCAGCACGTCTCCGGCCGTGGCGGGCACACGGGCGAGCACGGTGCCGTCGACGGCGAGGTCGAACGATGCCGGCAGCGGGCTCGCACCCATGTCCGGCACGGTGACGTGCACGCCGAGGGCCAGCGACCGCGCTGCCGTGCGCAGGCGCAGGCGAACCCCGGCCGCGTGCGAGACGACCAGGTCCATCCAGCCGTCGTGCAGGCGCGGCCGGGTCCAGGCCGGGAGCCGTCGGGGGCGGACCCCGTCCGGGGTGCGTTCCAGATCGAGCGCGCCGAGGATCGCGACCCGGTCGTCGGGCAGGCAGATGTGGTGGGTCATGCGGTGTACTCCATATCGTGGTCGGGGGTGATCGCCGATGGGGTGTCAGGCGTCTTGGGGGACGGTGTCGTCGATGGGGGTGGCCGCCCGGTCGCCGGCGGCGCGCCGGGTGCGGACGAACCCCCAGCCGACCAGGGCCGCCGCGACGAGGGTGAGGGTGAGGCCCGCCGTGGTGACGGCCTGGTGGAACTCGCCGGTCTGCCGCGGGCTCCAGGGGGACGCGGCGATGTCGCCGGTGAACACGATGGCGAGGATGGTGCCGGTGACGGCGATGCCGATGCCGGAGGTGATCTGGGAGGCGGTGTCGACGAGCGCGGTGCCGATGGTGGTCCGGTCGCCGGGCAGGCCGCGGACCACGTTGAGCCCGGCCACGACGCCGACCACGCGCATCCCGGCCGCCACGAGGACGAGCGCCGTCGCGATCCACAGGTAGCCGAACCGGCCGAGCAGGCCGTAGACGGCCAGGCCGGACACGACCGCCGCGGCGCTGGTCCAGGCGGCCCGGTCCAGGCCGACGCGCTGCACGAACGGGTCCACGAACGGGCTGCTCGCGAGGAGGGCGACGACCTGCGGCAGCATCCCGACAGCGGCCAGCGCGGGCGACCAGCCCCAGTCGAGCTGTAGTTGCAGCGTCACCATGTAACCGAGTCCCGCGGTCGCCAGCCCGGCGGCGGCCTTGTAGGCCAGGCCGCTGGAGACCAGGGGGAGCGCGAGGAGCTTCAGGTCGAGCAGCGGATGGCGGGTCAAGCGCTCGCGCAGAACGAAGCAGATCGCCGCCGCCGTGGTCGCGGCGGTGGCCGCCCAAGGCACCCAGGAGCCGGCGCCCTGCTCCACGAACAGCGTCGGCGCGAGGAGCGCGAGCACGATCGTCGCCGTGCCCAGCAGCATCCCGGGGACGTCGAGGGGGTCGCGGTGGAGGCCGCCCGGATCGTCGTCGGTGATGCCGTACCGAACGCAGAAGAGCGCCAGTACGGCGATCGGCACATTCACCAGCAGCAGGACCTGCCACGGTGCGATCGCCAGCACCAGGCCGCCCGCCGTCGGGCCGATCGCGAGCCCGACCAGGCCGACGGTCGAGATGAGGGTCAGCGCGCGCACGCGCAGGCCGTCCTCGTCGAACAGCCGGAACGCCAGCGCCATCGAGCCCGGGGTCGTCATCGCCGCGGCGACCCCCATCGCCGCCCGCACGGCGATCAGTTGCTCGGCGGTGGTGACCATGGCGGTCGCCAGGCTCGCCACGCCGAGCAGTACCAGGCCGACCAGCATGATCCGCCGCCGGCCGAACCGATCGGCGATCGCGCCGAACGCCAGCATCAACCCGCCGAACACGACCGCATAGGCGCCCGTCACCCACTGCAACGCGGTCGTCGAGGCGTTCAGGTCGCGTCCGATCACCGGCAGCGCGACGTTCAGGATCGAGTTGTCCAGCATCTCGAAGAGGAACACCGCCGACAGTCCCGCCAACGCGATCCACGCCTCCCGCAGCGACCGGGGCGCGGTCGTCTCATGCATGGAGGACTCCGTTCACGTGGTGATCGGTACGGGCGCGGGCCGGCCGCTCGCGCGGCAAGCTGAGACCCGCACCGGCGACAATGAGGGGTGTTCGTGCGAAGAGCATGTCACTAGGTTATTCGACTAAGTTAAGTGACACAAGTAAGTGGGGGTCGGGATGCCCAGGACGGGAGCACGAGGCGGACCGCAGACGCGTGCGAAGATCTCGGCGGTCGCTACCCGGCTGTTCCTGGAACGCGGATTCGACACGGTCACGGTCACCGAGGTCGCGCGGGAGGCCGGGGTCTCGGCGGTGACGGTCTTCAAGCACTTCCCGCAGAAGGAGGACCTCCTGCTGGACCGCGAGGTCGACGCCGTCGAGCTCCTGCGCTCGGCGGTACGCGACCGCGCCCCGGACACCGGGGTACTCCGATCCCTGCGCGACATGGCGTTCGGGTTTCTCGACGAACGGCACTCCCTGTCCGGCCTCAAGCACGGGTCCGCTCCCTTCTTCCGGACCGTCGCGGCTTCGCCCGCGCTCATCTCCCGCGCCAGGGAGATATCCTCCGGCCTCCAGCAGACCCTCGCCGATGAGCTCGAACGCGACCCGGCCTTCGACGGCGACGCCGCGCTGCTCGCCGCCTTCTTCATCGCGGGCTACAGCGTCGTGCTGGTGGAGACCGCTCGGCGCCTGATCGCCGGAGAAGCGGCCGACACCGTCGCAGACGAGCACCGCGCCCGCCTGGAGCGCCTGTTCGAAGCCCTCGCCAGCGGAGTCGTGCCCCAGCCTTGAGGCTCGCCGCCGCGCGCGGCGGGGGGCTTGTGCAGAAACCGAACGGCCGACGGCGTCAGCGGGCCGGGGCGAGCGGATTCGCGGAGACGGTCACAACGCCGTCCTCCTCGCCCAAGCACAACTGGCCGCTGTCGTCGACGGGCTGCACGGCCGCGGCCTCGTGGACGCCGCCGGCGGGTTCACCCACGCCGACCGGGAGATCGAGCAGCGGATCGACGGCGAGCCAGGTTCGGCCCGGCAGCGTGGGCAGGGTGGCGCTCGACGTCGTCCGCGTCGCTCAGGGAGGCTTCCTGAGGGGCCGTCATGCCCCGGACGCTGTCACAAACCATTCTCAGAAGGGCCCCGAACCCGTCTTTGAGTGAGAACGAGTTCTGCGAACCGGAACGGCGCTTCGCGGTCGCCGGGCCGTCACGTTTGATCTTGCTCTGGTGAAGGGCTCGTTTGTGCGAATCAAGGCGGGGGTGCCCGTGCGGCTTCGCAGACCTGCCGTCTCGCTCGCCGCCTTCGATAGAGTCGCCAAACCTCAATGAGTACAGCGTTTGCCTATAGCTTGTAGGTAGATGCATACTGGACATAGACATACTGGGAGTAGGTGAAGGTTGTGGTTCGGGCAGGACTGAGCCCGGAGCGGCTGACGCTCGCTGGTGCGGAACTCGCCGATGAGGCCGGTTTCGACCAGGTGACCCTGTCCGCGCTCGCCCGGCGTTTCGACGTGAAGCCGACGAGCCTGTACGCGCATGTGAAGAACTCCCACGAGCTCAGGACCCGGATCGCGCTGTTCGCACTGGAGGAACTCGCCGACCGGGTCGCCGACGCCGTGGCCGGGCGCGCGGGCAAGGACGCCCTGACAGCCTTCGCGAACGCCTACCGGGACTACGCCCGGGCGCACCCCGGCCGGTACGAAGCAGCACGGTACCGGCTCGACCCGCGGACTGCCGCGGCCAGCGCCGGCGTCCGGCATGCACAGATGACACGGGCGATCCTGCGCGGCTACGACCTGGCTGAGCCGGACCAGACGCACGCGGTCCGCATGCTGGGCAGCGTCTTCCACGGCTATGCCTCCCTGGAGGCGGCCGGCGCTTTCGACCACACGGACGTCGCCGCTCAGCAGTCCTGGGCCTGGACCCTGGACTGCCTCGACACCGCATTGCGGAGCCGGTCCACCCCCTGACCGGCCGCCCCACCCAGAATCAAAAGTTTGAGGCAATGAGCACCGAACAGAACCTGATCACCACCCCCATCACCGCCGACTTCCTGCGCGGGCACCTCGACGTGGAAGAGACTGCCCACGGCCTGCTGCCGCACCGGCTGCCTGCCTGGGCGCGCCGCCAGATCCCCGACGACCTGCTGGCCGTGGCCGAGGCCCAGCCCTCCGGTGTCCGGCTGGCCTTCCGTACCAGCGCCACCACCATCCGCCTGGAGACCCTGCCCACCAAACGCGTCTACCGGGGCTTCCCGCCCCCGCCGGACGGCATCTACGACCTCCTGGTCGACGGCCGCCTCACCGCCCAGGCCACCGTGGACGGCGGGAACCTGCGCACCATCACTGACATGCAGACCCAGACTACGGAATTCACCCCGGGCCCCGCCGGCACCGCCGACTTCACCGACCTCCCCACCGGCGAGAAGGACATCGAGATCTGGCTCCCGCACGCGGAGATCACCGAGGTCATCGCCCTGCGCACCGACGCCCCCGTCGAGCCCGCCCCGGACAAGGGGCACCGGGTGTGGCTGCACCACGGCAGCTCCATCAGCCACGGATCCAACGCCGTCTTCCCCAGCACCATCTGGCCCGCCCTGGCCGCCTCCGCAGGCGATGTGGAGCTGATCAACCTCGGATTCGGCGGCAGCGCACTGGTCGACCCGTTCACCGCCCGCGCCATGCGCGACACCCCCGCAGACCTGATCAGCCTCAAGCTCGGCATCAACGTCGTCAACAGCGACGCCATGCGCCTGCGCGCCTTCACCCCCGCCATCCACGGCTTCCTCGACACCATCCGCGAGGGCCACCCCACAACCCCCTTGCTCCTGGTCTCCCCCATCCTGTGTCCGACCCACGAGAACACCCCCGGACCTCTGATGCCGGACCTCTCCAGTGGAACCCTGAAGTTCAAGGCCACCGGTGATCCGGCCGAGACCGCCGCCGGACGGCTGACGCTCACGATCGTCCGCGACGTCCTGGCCGACACCGTCAAACAGCGGTCCGCCGAAGACCCCAACCTCCACTACCTCGACGGACTCGACCTCTACGGCGAGAGCGACCACGACGAGTTCCCCCTGCCGGACGCGATCCACCCCAGCCCCGAAGGACACCGCCGCATCGGCGAGAACTTCGCCAAGCTCGTCTTCGCAAACAACGGGCCCTTCGCCGTCACGACCGGCTGACAACCCGTGCCCGGCGGGGGAGAGCGTGATGGCTGGCTCCCCCGTACCGCACCACCCCGTAGGCGAACAGGACTCGGCCACACATTCCGGGGCTATGCCTCCTAGTCACCGTCCTCGGGCGCGTCCGGATCGCGGAAGGGTCGCAGTCCCTGCGACACCCCCGGCAGCAGCACCCGGTTCTTCCGCAGCCACGTCACCGCGTGGTCGAACAGCGCCACTGGCCCCTCGGCGTGCGTCCACGCCCGCCCGTACAGGAACCCGCGGAACTCCCGCCGCCACCGCCGGTCGGTGAAGTCGCGGTACCGGAACCGCTCCTGGATCTCCTCCGCGTGTCTGCCCCGCCATGCCCAGCCGGTGCGCGTCCGTACGCCGCAGCGCGATCAGGTCACGGTCGTCGTCATCGAGGAAGAAGAACCGCTCCAGCTCCGGGCGCGTGGGCACCTGGGTGAACGTCCCGTACGCCTCGGCCTGCTCGTCAGTCAGAAACTCCACCGGCACGAAGCGGACCGTAGCCGGCGCCAACAGCCGCCCGGCGACCTTTCCGTGAACCCCAGCGGCAGCCGCATCCCGTGTGCCGGCCAACCATGATCAATCTCAGCGGCACCATCTGTACCGCAACCACTCACACCCGGCGTCGGGCTGGGACTGGAGTTCCCGGGTGAGGTGGGAGCAGCGGGCGTGGCCGACGCGGATGTCGGTGGCCGGGGTGCCGGCGGCGATCGGCGCCGGGGCGCGCGGCCGCCACAGCCGCCCCGGCCCGCGGTCGGCCGGAGTCGGCACGCGCAGCAGTTTCGCCGGCCGCGGCACAAGCCCAAGCCCGACGCGCCCACTACTGAAGACGCGGCCATCCCATCACCTGAGCGCCGTTGCGGTACTAGGCGACCTGGTAGACCCACAGGCCCCAGTAATACTTCTGATCGACGGTATCCCACACCGTCTGACTGCAGTAGTACGACGAGAACTGAGGGCCCTGGGTCAGGCTGTTGCCGAAGTACTGGCAGGCGTCCAAGGTGTAATACACGCCGAACCGCCACCAGCCGGCGGCTGCGACTTTGGTGACGGCGGAGCGATCCGCGGGCGCGGCCGCCTGGGCCGGGATCCCCAGGCCCATCAGCAGTCCGGTGGCGATGCCGGCAAGTGCAACAGCCGTGCGAAGTCGACGCATCATGTCCCCTCGGTTAAGGCCTACCACCTGCCGAGCATGCCCCTGGGAGGAACGCCGGCGCGACGGCGATGATCGCCGCTCGGGACAGCGGCGCTTCCTCACGGAGCTCGGCCACATCCGCAGTCCTTATTTCACGCGCTCCCCCGTGCGTCAACTTCACCGGACAGTCCAGGAGGGAACCCCCACGACAGCCGTGAAAACTTCAGCACAGCCCCTACAGCGCGCGGAGCTACTCCACCCGTGAGTACAGCTTGTCGAACGCCTTGCCCGTGAGTTGGAACGCCGCGCAGGCGGCGGCCAGCCGGGCGAACAGCGCCGCTCGGCAACCCCGCCCCGCGAACAACTGCGCCAGCGCGCCCCCGCCGGCCGAGGAGTGCGTGGGCGACACGCCGGCCACGCTGCTGAACTGGCCGTCCAAGCAGCGGATGCCGAAGCTGCCGGTGATCGGGCCGACCAACAACGGCAAGTCGATGATCGTGGAGAAAGGCGTGATCCCGCCCGTTGACAGCCGCCCTGACGGCGATCACAGTAAGCCTGTTCCGGATGACGAAGCAGCACTCCTGAGCGTCTCGGCAGCGCAGCCGGGTGGTCGAACCGGCCGGATTCTCGGACCGGGTAACACCGAAGTCGAGTGGAGGCGTAAGTGTCCAGTTCGCGAGATGAGACGCACGATCGGCGCCGGCCGGGAACCGCCGTGAGGCTCACAAGAGCGCGCAGGCGGCTGTCCGCATTCACGATGTCCGCCGTCCTGGCCTCCGGGCTGGTCCTGGTAAGCACGACGGGCCCCGCGCACGCCGCCGACTTCGGCCCGGTGATCCCCTGCCCCAGCGACCCCATCGCATGGCGGCAGACGACCATCGGCCGCGTGGCCGTCTACGAGGGATTCCGGTACACCGCGGTCTCGGCGACCCCGGCGTTCAACATCAGCGACGGCCGAGTGGTCGACAACACCCTTGACACGCCGATCGACGTGACCTTCACCTCGTCGCAGTCGCGCACCTGGCGGGTGGTCATCACGACCACGGTGGGCTCGGGCACGGAACTGACGAAGTACCTCCAGACCAGTGTCAGCGCGCAGATCGTGCAGGAACGCACCACCTCCCTCGGCGTGAACGCCAACTTCACCGTCGCCCCGCACACCCGGGTGACCGGCCAGTACGGAGTTCAGGCGTACGACGTGGTCTACGACGTCCAGACCGTGCGAGCCTGGCCGGCGATCCCGAACGGGTACACCAAATGCTGGGACCAGGGCTCGCAACGGGGCACCACCAACGCCCCGACCGTCATAGAGGGCTGGCGCTTCGTCGCGGGCTAGCCGAACTCGGCGCGCGCGGCCTGGCGCCTTCACCGCTCATCAGGTGGGCTGCCAGCCGCGCCCCGTTACCTTCAAGTGGAACGGACAGCGCGAACTGCCATGAAGCTGTCCTGGGAGTGATGCCAGGTGTGATCGGCCATTTTGTTGACCTGGGATTTTGTGTCCAGCCGCCAGTGCATCAGTCACTAGTTGTCCCGCCTCCAGCGCCTGGTCGTAGCGCAGGTAGTCGAGGTTGTCGGTGAGGTAGCGGATGCACGCGTCGATGCCGTCGCGGCGATGGAGCGGCCGTGGTGGCGGCCTGGCCGGACAGCGCGGTGATTCGGTGCACGGCAGCGGCGTCTGTGCAGCGTAGAAAGGCGTCGCCTTTCCCGGATGGTCACGCCGCCGTCGGCTCTCACCCCCGCGACGGCGGGTTCGAACGGGACCCGGGCCCGCACCTGCCTTGCCAGAGACCCGCCGACCCCGCCGTCGGCGGCCCGCCGCCCCATGGCGCCTCGCGCCGGGTCGTGAAAGTTTCCCGTCCCGGGGCGCGGCCGGCGGCGTACGCGCAGATCGGCGAGCGGGTGCCCGCCCGATTATTGCCCCAGGCGCGGCCGGCGCTTTCGATGGAGACGAGCCGGTAGCCCCCATCCCGCCCCGGAGCGTGTGATGCCCAAGCACCTGTACTCGGCACTCTCCATCGTCCTTTGCGCCGCGATCGCCGCCACGGCGCTCGTCGTGACCCGGCCTGCCGCCGCGGGCGCGGAGACGGGCGGGTTCGACTTCACCCGGGCACAGGTCGCTACTGTGGGGCTGCGGGTGCCCTGGGGCATGGCTTTCCTCCCCGACGGCAGCGCCCTCGTCTCCGAACGCGACACCGCGACCATCGCGCGGGTGTATCCCGGCTCTTCGCCCGTACAGGTGGCCGCGGTCCCGAACGTGTACCCCGCAGGTGAGGGGGGCCTGCTCGGCATCGCGCTCTCCCCCGCGTTCGCGCAGGACCAGTTGGTCTACGCGTACATCAGCTCCGTCTCCGACAACCGGGTGGTCCGGTTCCGGCTCAGCGCTCCGCAGACCCAGCAGGTGATCCTCGCCGGCATCCCCCGGGGCCAGTTCCGCAACGGCGGGCGCATCGCGTTCGGCCCCGACGGCATGCTGTACGTGGCCACGGGGGACGCAGGCTACCCCGCGTACGCCCAGAGCTCGAGCCTCGGCGGCAAGATCCTGCGCATCACCCGCGACGGCGCGGTCCCCACGGACAACCCGTTCTCCGGCTCACCGGTCTACAGCTACGGCCACAGCAATGTTCAGGGGCTCGCCTGGGACGAGGCCGGCCTGCTGTACGCCACGGAACTCGGTCAGAACTCCACAGACGAGATCAACTACATCCGGCCGGGTCTCAACTACGGCTGGCCCGCCTGCGAGGGCATGTGCGGCAACCCGAGCTACGTGAACCCCCTGGTGACCTGGAGCGATAGCGAGGCGTCCCCCAGCGGCCTGGCGTACGCCAACAGCACGCTCTTCGCCGCGGCACTCGCCGGCAAGCGTCTGTGGACGGTGCCGGTCAGCGGCGGCAACAGGGTGGGCACTCCGGTGGCCGAGCTGCGGGAAAAGCCGGGCCGGCTGCGCACCGTGGCGGTCGGTCCGGACGGCTGGCTCTGGGTGGCGACGAGCAACCGCGACGGCAGGGGGACGGCGGGCCCCGGCGACGACTTGATCATCCGGATCCCGCCCGTCGGCCCATCCGGCCCGTGGCCCTCACCATCCGGCCCGGGGGGCTCCCCGTCGGCCAGCCCGTCACCCTCGGCGCCGGGCGGCCCCTCGCCGTGCCCCTCCCCTTCACCCAGCCCGTCACCTTCGCCCAGCCCGTCGCCGTCGCCCAGCCCTTCACCGTCACCGACACCCAGCCCTTCGCCGTCGCCCAGCCCTTCACCGTCACCTAGCCCTTCACCGTCGCCCAGCCCTTCACCGTGCCCCTCGCCAACGCCCAGCCCGTCGCCGTCGCCCAGCCCGTCGCCGTCGCCGTCGCCCAGCCCGTCGCCGTCGCCGTCGCCCAGCCCGTCGCCGTCGCCCAGCCCCTCGCCGTCGCCGTCGCCCAGCCCTTCGCCGTCCACGGGTACTCGCTCCTGCGAAGCGACGATCCGGTTCTTTCTCCAGTGGACGACGGCCTCCTGGGGCGAACTGACGGTGCGCAACACGGGAACGTTGCCCATCACCTCGTGGACCGTCACCTTCAAGGTTCCCAACGGGCTGAGCTACCTGCAGTGGAACGGCTACAACCCGCCAGGAGCCACGGTGACCATCACCCAGAGCGGCGTACTGCTGCCAGGCAGTGCGGTGACGGTGTCATTCGCGGTCGGCTGGTCCGGCGGCGCTGTCACGGCTCCGTCACCCATCACCTGCACGGCCAGATGACGCCTCGGCCACGGGATCAAGGCGGACCGGACGGGCGGCCCTGGACCCGGCCGCGACCGCCCCCGCGTTCGACGACATCAACCCGGTCAAGGTCGAATCGTCGGACCGCGAAGACGACGGCACCACCGGCGACGACGTCGCCATCTGGTGGCCCGGCCGGTTCTCAGCGTTCTACGGCGGGTGGGGCGCCGACAAGGTCGCTGCGGCGTGGCAAGCCGACCGTGACGGGCTCGCCGCCGCCGGCGGGTTCCTGCCGCTCCCACTCGGCCGCACGACAAGCCCGACGACGAGCCGACCGATCGGTTCTCCATCCTGAGGGGGGCTGCCGGGGGCTCCGGCTCCCGGCGAACGTGGCGCGCGCCGCCGGGAGCCGTGTGGGCATGGTCGTCAGGTGATGGTGAAGGCGTCGAACTCGAACGTGGAGCCCCAGCCGGTCGTGCCGCGGAAGACCAGGTACAGCGTCGTCGTTCCGGCCGGTGCGCCGGAGATGGTGGCGGTGGCGTTGGTGAAGGTGTTCCAGTTCCCGGTCACCGGCACGGTCGCCGTGCCCAGCAGCGTGCCGGTCGCCGAGCCGGCCCGCACCTCGATCCGGCCTCCGGTCCCGGCGGAGGACACTCGTGCGGTGAACCTGGTGGCACCCGACAGCGAGTACGGCCGGAAGGAGATCCAGTCGCCGCTGTTGATGGAGCTCACGGTCCTGGCGCCCTCGGCGCTGGTGCGGCTGGCCGTCTGCACGCCCTGCTGGGCGCCGAAGTGCTCGGCCTGACGGTGCCGCGGCTGCAGGGTGCGGGTGCTGGTGGTGGTCAGGCCGCCACTGTCGGTGTAGGACGCCACGAAGAGGCCGTAGAGGTTGGCCGCGGCGTCGTGCTCACCGTCGGACGGCACGGTGAGGGTCCCGCTGCAGCCGGTCTTCTCGGTGATCTGGTGGCTGTGGCTGTCGTGGCCGAGGAAGTAGGTGACCGTGACCTTCGAGCAGTCGAGGGCGCCGTCCTCGGCGTCGCTTCCGGTCACCTGGAAGGGAACAGTGTCGCCGAAGGCGAACAACGCGCCGTCGACCGGCTGCGCGAGGGTGACCGACGGCGCGGTGTTGCCCACGTTCACGATCACGCTCGCGCTCCCGGTCAGCCCTTGAGGGTCCTTCACGGTGAGCGTGGCGGTGTAGGTGCCGTTCGTGGTGTAGGTCTTGCTCGGGTTGGCGGATGTCGAGGTGGTGCCGTCGCCGAAGCTCCACGAGTAGGTCAGCGCACCGCCCTCGGGGTCGGAGCTGCCGGACGAGGAGAAGTTCACGGTCAGCGGGGCGGCGCCGGAGGTCTTGTCGGCGGCGGCCTTGGCGATCGGGTTGCGGTTGGCCCCGCCGATGTACTCGATGCGATAGAGCGCCTGGTTGTTGCTTCCGGTGCCGTAGTCCAGCACGTACAACGCGCCGTCGGGGCCGAAGGCCATGTCCATCACCTGCGTGCCCGACCAGGGGAACGCCGAGATCTCACCGTAGCCGCCGTCGCTCTTGACCTCGATCGCCTTGATCCAGCGACGGCCGTACTCACCGGCGAAGTATCGCCCGTTCAGCGACTGCGGGAACTTGACGCTGGAGTTGAGGTTCGGGTCGTAGCGGTAGACCGGGCCGCCCATCGGCGATTCGGAGCCGCTGCCGAACTCCGACGGCGTGCCCGAGCCGTCGCCGTACTTGATCCAGCTCGGCTTCGCCGGAGGCAGCGTCGCCACGCCCGTGTTACGGAAGGAGTTGTTGGTCGGCCCGTTCGCGCAGTCGTACTTCCCCAGGGAGGGACCGCTGGGGAAGGTCCACTCGTTGTAGCTCTCGGCGGTCGTGTTGGTCCCCGTGCAGTACGGCCAGCCGTAGTTGCCCGCGGCGGTGATCCGGTTGAACTCCACCTGCCCGACCGGGCCGCGGTTGGGATCGGTGGTCGCCGCGTCGGGGCCGTAGTCGCCCAGGTAGACGATGCCGGTGGGCTTGTCCACGGTGATCCGGAACGGGTTGCGGAACCCCATCGCGTAGATCTCGGGCCGGGTCCCGGCCGTGCCGGGCGCGAACAGGTTGCCGCTCGGGACCGTGTACGTCCCGTCCGCCTGCGGCTTGATGCGCAGCACCTTGCCGCGCAGGTCGTTGGCGTTGCCAGCCGACCGCTGCGCGTCGTAGCTCGGGTTGCGGTTGGTGCGCTCGTCCAGCGGAGAGTAGCTGTCGGACGCGAACGGGTTGCTGTCGTCGCCGGTGGACAGGTACAGGTTGCCCTGGGCGTCGAAGTCGATGTCACCGCCCACATGGCAGCAGAACCCGCGGTCGGTCTCCACCTCCAGCACGACCTTCTCGCTGGTCAGGTCCAGGGTGTCGTCCGACTTCAAGGTGAACCGGGACAGGTTCAGATGCCCCTTCCACGCGTCGAACTGGGCCTGGGTGCCGGTGGCGGGGGCGTCGCCGCTCGCGGTGGACAGCCGCGGCGAGTAGTACAGCCAGATGTACCGGTTCGTCGCGAAACCTGGATCCACCGCGACGCCCTGCAGACCCTCCTCGTCGTGGGTGTAGACGCTGAGCTTGCCCGCCACCTTGGTGTTTCCGCTTGCGTCGGTGACCCGCAGTGTGCCGTCGCGGGCCGTGTGCAGGACCGACCGGTTGGGCATGACCGCCAGCGACATCGCCTCGCCGAGTTCCGCACTGCCGGTCGCCAGGGCGATCTGCTGGTAGTCGGCGGCCGGGATGGCCGCCGCGTCGGCCGCGGGGGCGGCGACCGCCAGGGTCGCGGGGGCGACAAGCGCCAGCGCGGCCAGCGTCGTCAGCCACGGACGTCGGAACATGGGCATTTTCCTCTCTGAGAGGCAGCGTTCAGCCAGGCATGACGCGCGCCGTCGCGCAACTGCCGTATGTGTGTTCGCTCGCAGAGGGCTGTCGCCTCTATTGCCTCGACGGATATCGCGATCAGACACCGGAGGTTAAGTGGACATTTCTGAGTGTCAAGCGGGCTGTGAGCGGTTCTGGGCGATGACGGATCGGACCTCTGGCACAGCAAAGTAAGGCGCGGGCTCCGCACCAGGGGTTCCGAGGCGGACGACGGATCGCGAAGGCTTCCACAAAGGCGGGGAAGAGGGTGAACGCGGGGCGCGTGGTCTGTAAGTTTCACTCACAAATGGGACGTGGACGCCGACTCGCGAGGGGTTCATTTCGAAGATCGAGCGCATGCGCATAACGCCGCCGACGGGTGATGGCCGCCGGGCCGGCGGGGGACCGGGGAACGCGACGACGGGCACGGGGCGTCCCTTCCCTCTCCCGATCCGGTGTGACAGGTAATGCCATCGCGTCGGCCCTGCGCGCGGCGGGCCTCGCCTCGTGCACCCGCCTGCGGTGTGCCAGGGCCGGACCACCTCCCCGGGCAGACCGCCGCCTGGCCTCCGGGCTCAGGCCGCCGACCGGAGCCCGGCGGGACGACGCCGGAGAGCGGGGTCGAGCAATGCCGGGGGCTTGTACTCCTGGTCGAGCGCGCTGACCTCGGTGCCCGGCGGGACGATCTTGTCGATCCGGTCGAGGATGTCGTCGGACAGCTCCACGTCGGCCCCGGCCAGAAGGTCGTCGAGGTGTTCCATGGTGCGCGGGCCGAGGAGCGCGGCGGTGACGCCCGGGTGGGCGATGGCGAACGCCATGGCCAGGTGGGTCATGGGCAGGCCGGCCTCCTCGGCGAGCGGGGTGAGCTGTTCGACGACGTCGATGCGGCGCTCGTCGGTGAGGTGGCGGGAGAACCGGACGCGTTTGAGGTCGTTCTCACCGCCCTTGCGCACCCGGCCGGTCAGCAGGCCCTGGCCGAATGGACCCCACACCATGACGCCCATGCCGTACTCCTGCGCCAGCGGCAGAACCTCCCGTTCGATGCCGCGGTTCAGGATCGAGTACGGCGGCTGCTCGGTGCGGAGCCGCTGCAGCCCGGCGCGTTCGGCGGCCCACTGGGCCTGGACGATCATCGAGGCGGGCGTCGTCGAGGAACCGATCACGCGCACCTTGCCGGTCCTGACGAGGTCGGTCAGAACGGAAAGGGTCTCCTCCAGGTCGGTGTCCGGGTCGGGCCGCTGGAGCTGATAGATGTCGATGTGGTCGGTGCCGAGCCGGCGCAGGGAGTTCTCGACGGCGGTGGTGATCCAGCGGCGGGAGGCACCCTGCTTGTTGACGCCCTCGCCCATGGGCAGGCCGACCTTGGTGGCCAGGACCACCTCGTCGCGGCGGCCCTTGAGGGCCTTTCCGACGATGTCCTCGGAGTCGGCGTAGCGGTCGGCGGTATCGATGAGGTTGATCCCGGCGTCTATCGCCTTGTGGATGATCCGGACCGACTCGTCCGGGTCGTTGCCCATCTGGCTTGCGAACATCAACGTGCCGAGCGCGTAGGGGCTGACCTTGATCCCGGTCCGTCCGAGCTTGCGATACTTCATGAACGTGCTCCTTCGGTCCCGACCGGCGAGTGGGTCCCCGCCGGCCACCGCCCGTCGGCCGGTACATCCACCTTCCGCGGACCCGCGGGCATCAACCAGTACCCGCCGCAGCCAGTGGACCCGGAGTACCACGACGGGACGCGGCCGACTGCCCATACTGGGGAGATGACCGGATCCACGGATCTTGGCAGGGCCTTGCACGCCTGGCGGGATCGCACGAAACCGGCCGAGGCCGGCCTGCCGGACGACGGACGCCGGCGCGCGCCAGGACTACGGCGTGAGGAGCTCGCCCTGCTCGCCGGCTTGTCCGCCGACTACATCGTGCGGCTCGAACAGGGGAGGTCGACGAATCCGTCCCTCCACGTACTGTCCGCGCTGGCTCGGGCGTTGCGGCTGACGACGGCGGAGCGTGAGCACCTCTTCGTGCTCGCCGGTCAGGCGGTGCCGGGCCCCGGGCAGATTTCCGACCATGTGCCGGCAGGCGTCCAGCGCCTGCTGGATCGGCTGACCGGCACACCCCTGAGCGTGTACGACGCCGCGTGGAACCTCATCACGTGGAACCGGTTGTGGGCCGCGCTGTTCGGCAACCCGCCCGCGTCACGCGGCTTCGGGAGGAATGCGGTGTGGTGGTCCTTCGTGGAACCGCCCGCCGGATACCCCCCTAGGCGGTGAGCCGGAAGACGGGTCACCGGGCGGCTTTCGTGTCCGACCTGAGAGCGGCGTCGGCTCGCTATCCGAAGGATGCCGGACTGGCCGCACTGATCGATGAGCTCCGTGCCCGGAGCGGTGACTTCGCGGCGCTGTGGGGCTCCGGCGTGGTAGGTGTGCACGAGCCCCTGACCAAGACGGTCCGGCACGCGAGCATCGGCGAACTCACCCTCGACTGCGACATCCTCGCGGCGCTCGGCACCGATCTGCGGATCATGGCCTTCACCGTGGCGGAGGGTGGCGAGACCGCCGAGCGGCTGCGGCTACTGGAGGTCGTCGGCGTCCAGGTCTGACGGGCGTCGGCGCGTCCGGGCTTGGCGGGCGCCGGAACGGACACATGATGGGAGAGCGTCGCCACCGGCAGGTCCGCAGGTCGGGACCGATGCCTCTACACGGCCGACAGCAGGCGAGCCAACGATAGGCGATCATCGAGCCCGCCTAAACCGGGATTGCGAAGCTCGTGCTCATTCAGGCCCTGCACGAGAAAGCCGAGCGACTGACGGCCGGCGAGCAGGCGCGCCGTCCAGCGACGCGCTGCCGGAAGAGCCGTGGTGCCCGCAGGGGGGCGGGTCCCGTCGGGGATGACGGAAGTCAGTGGGCGTCCGCCGAGTCGGAGCAAGTGGGGTGGGGGGCGGTGGCGCGCAGGCCGGCGGAGGCTATGGCGATCATGCGTTCGCGGGCCTGCGGGTCGAGGGCGTGGCGTTCACGGGCGAGGCAGCCGACGATGAGAGCTTTCACGTCGGCGATGGTGACGTCCGGGCGGACCGCGCCCGCCTGCTGCGCGCGCGTGAGCAGGTCGCGCTCGACCTCGTCGAGGTCGTGCTCAGTGCCGGAGGCCGCCGTCTGGATGTCGAACCCGTCGCCGCTGAGCGCCTCGGCCAGGCCGCGGTCGGCGACGGCTTGGCCGACCATGTAGGCGAAGAAGCCGAAGAACGCGGCACCGGGATCGCGGGTGGCGGCCAGGTGGGTGGCCCGCTCGACGATCTGGATGACGCGTTCCAGCACGATCGCCTCGTACAGGGACTCCTTGGTGGGGAAGTGGCGGCTGACGGTGCCGGTGCCGACGCCGGCGCGGCGGGCGATCTCGGCCACGGGCACCGACAGCCCTTCGCCGGCGAACGCCTCCATGGCGGCCTTGAGCACCAGCTTGCGGTTGCGCTCAGCGTCGGCGCGCATGCGGCCACCTTCCCACTCGACAACCGGGATGGCCGTCCCGTATCTTCTCAAGCGGGACGACCATCCCGATTATAGGAGGTATCCGCATGTCCGACCCTGCCTGGACCACCGCCGACGTGGGCGACCAGCGCGGCCGCGTCGCCCTGATCACGGGCGCCAACTCCGGCGTCGGCTTCGAGGCGGCCAAACTGCTCGCCGAGCGCGGCGCGACCGTTGTGCTGGCCTGCCGCGACGAGGCCAAGATGAGCGAGGCGGCGAAACGGCTGAGGAGCGCCGCCCCGCCAGGCGAGATCGCGACGCTCGGCCTCGACCTGGCGTCGCTGGCCTCGATCCGCGCTGCGGCCGAGGCCGTCCGCGACCGGTACGCCCGCCTGGACCTGCTGATCAACAATGCGGGGCTCATGATGCCCCCGTACGGCAAGACCGCCGACGGCTTCGAATCCCAGTTCGGCGTCAACCATCTCGGCCACTTCGCCCTCACCGGACTGCTGCTGGACCGGCTGCTGGGCACCCCCGGCTCGAGGATCGTCACGATCAGCAGCAACGCCCACCGGCGGGGCACCATCGACTTCGACGACCTGCAGGCCGAGCGCCGCTACCACCCGATGAACGCCTACGCGCAGTCCAAGCTGGCCAACCTGCTGTTCACCTACGAGCTGCAGCGCCGCCTGGCCGGCGCCGGCGCCGGCACGATCGCCGTGGCCGCCCACCCCGGCGCCGCCCGTACCCGCCTCATGCGCCACAGCCCGTGGCACTACCGGTTCGTCATCCACCCCCGCACCCGGATGCTGTTCTCCTGGCTCATCCAGGACGAGGACGCCGGCGCTCTGCCCACCCTGCGCGCCGCCACCGACCCCCGCGCCCGCGGCGGCGACTACTACGGCCCCGACGGCTGGGGCGAGTTCACCGGCCGCCACCCTGTGCTGGTGCGCTCCACGCCCCAGTCGCACGACGCCGGCCTGCAGCGACGGCTGTGGCAGGAGTCCGAACGTCTCACCGGCATACGCTACGACCTCGCGGCGACCGGCGTCGACACGCCGCCCGTCCCATGACCGCCCGACTCATGACCGCGCGTCTCATGAGCGCCCGCCTCTGGCTGCGGATCTCCGCGGTCTACCTCGGGCTGCTCGGCCTGGCCTCCCTCCTCGCCCCACAGGCCGCCGCCTCCGGGCTCGGGCAGCCCATGACGCCGTTCGACGTCTTCGCCACACGCACCGTCGGCGTGATCCTCATCGCCTTCGCCGTCGCCAACTGGTCGACCGGCGCACGGCCCACCACCGGGACGGTGCTGGCCAACGCCCTGCTCAACGCGGCCCTGGCGGCGCTCGACACCCTCGCCATCCTCGACAAGACGATCAGCGCCGGCAGCTGGGGAGGCATCGCCGCCCACCTCGTGCTCCTGACCGCTCTTCTGGCGCACCTGTTCATCGCCCGCGCCGCCACCGGCACGGCCGCACCAGCCGTCCCGTCGAAGGAAGGAGTCTGACCCGTCGCGGACCCTCCCGTGCTCTGCGCGCGGGTCGGTGTCGTTTGCCTCTTCGCCCTGGCAGAGAGGGCCACGTGCGTCACTGAGGCGGCCGCCGTCCCCCAGCGACATCGCCGCCGCGCCGAAGCTCGGAACCGTCGAGGTCTGGCGGCTCATCGCGGACTTCCATCACCCCGTGCACCTCCATCTCAGCCCCTTCCAGGTGCTCTCCCGAGGCATCGGCGGCCCCGGGGCGTTCGACGCCGGATGGAAGGACACCATCGACCTACGGGCTTCGGAAGAAGCAGCGATCGCGATCAGATTCGACGGTTATCCCGGCAAGTACGTCTTCCACTGCCAGAACCTGGAACACGAGGACATGGCCATGATGGCCAACTTCACCACCCGATGACCGAGAGCCTCTGGCGCGGCCTGAGTGTTGTGGTTCGCGTGTTCCTTCGTCAGGCCTCGCAGCCGCTCTCGGTCCCGGCGTGGCAGACGTCGAACCCGCCGACGCCCCGTACGTGGAGTCAACGGTGATCTTGCCCTGGAACACCCTGATGTTGACGATCTCGCTGCTGGACGTGCCGACGATGAACAGCGTGCTCCCGCTGACGCGCACGGATGTGCCGGCCGCCGCCTGCGCGGGGACCCTGACCGGTGATCATCGCTGGTGTGCCGTGGGCACGGGCCGGGTCAGGGCGTCACGACGAGTCGCCTGCCCTTGAGGTCGGTTCGCCGCCAGGCGGTCTCGATGTCGCTCAGCGGGACCTTCTCCACGTCGAAGGTGAGCTCGCCGGACCGCGTCCACGTCACGATCTGCTGGTACACCTCGCCCATGGTCTGCGGGTCGAGGCCCTTGGCCGCGCCGTAGATCTCGACGCCGGAGGTGCGCAGGCTCGACCCGGCGAGGGCGATCTCGGTGTCGGCCGATTCGCCGATCTGGACCACCCGGGTCGGCTTGCCGAACGCGAACGACCGCGGCACCAGCGCGCGCAGCAGGATCTCGCTGGGCCTGCCCCACAGGTAGTCCACGACGACGTCGTAGCCGTCCCCCCTGGCGTCGAGGTACGCCTGCGTCAGCGCCTCGTCGGAGACCGCGGTGTTGATCACCGTGTCGGCCCCGATGGCCTCCACCTCGCGCAGCTGGTCGTCGTCGCGTCCGGTGGCGATGATGCGGCCGGCGCCCAGCAACCGGGCCACCTTGACCGCGAGCCGCCCGGCGACCCCGGTGGCGCCCTGCACCAGCACCGTCTCCCCGGGCACGAACCCCGCGGCCGTCTTCATCGACATCGCGGTGACGGCCGAGGCCATCACGGCCACCACGACCGGGTCGATGCCGTCGGGGATCGGCATGTAGGAGCCCTGGGGAACCACGGTCTTCTCGGCGAGCGCGCCGTAGGGCAGGCGGATGTCGCCGAATCCGACGAGCGTGCCGTCCGGGAGGGCGCCGATGCCGTCGAAGGCAGGGATCGCCGGAAACCGGCCGATGTACTTCTCGCTGGCGTAGTGCGTGCCGGCCGCGATCGCCTTGTCGACGTTCTCGACGGCGACCGCCTTGACGTCGATGACCACCTCGCCGTCGCCGGCCACCGGATCGGGGAAGTCCTCATAGCGCGGGACGCCGCCGATCTCGTGGAGCACCGCCGCCTTCATCCCACCTCCTGACCGAACAGGCGGGCGATCCGCGTCTGCCACGCCACCAGGACGCGAGGCGGACGGGCCGCAGAGTGGTCGAACCCGTGGTGGTGCGAACGGTGGTGCGTGGGCGAGTGCCGTCGCCCATGGCCGCGGCGGGCCTGGCCCTGGTGCCCGGCCGGCTGCTCGGTGTGCGCGGGAATCCCCGGAATGCGATGGGTCCCCCAGTGCAGCAGGTCGCGGAGTGAGTGCCGGTGTCTCATCGTCGTCTCCTTTGGCGCATGACTCTCTATCACTGATAGAGGACTCTACCACTGATAGAGTCCGGAAGGGAGGTGCCGGAAAATTGGCTTTGGACAAGCAGCGGATCGTCACCGAGGCCGTCGCGCTACTGGACGCCGAGGGTCTCGACGGCGTGACCACGCGCAAACTGGCCGCCCGGCTCGGCGTACAGTCGCCGACCCTTTACTGGCACATCCCGAACAAGGCGGCGTTGGTCACCGCGATCGCCGAGGCGATTCTCGAGCAGCAGTTCCCCGAGCCGGCGTCGCCTGAGCCGGAGGAGCGCTGGCAGGACTGGCTGATCGGCCTGGCCGGGCGGCTGCGGCGCGCGTTGCTCGCCCATCCGGACGGAGCCCGGATCATCGCGGCCTCCCAGCTGTCCCTCAAGATGGCCGCCATCTCCGAACTGGCGATGAGCACGCTGGTCGGGCGGGGCATTCCCTTGCGGCAGGCTCGCCTGATCGTGTTGACGGTGTTGCGCTTCACCGTCGGCTACGTTCTGGAGGAACAGGCCGGCCGCCCCGACGCGGACGCCCTGGACGGCTTCGACATGGCCGCGTACGCCACGGCGTACCCCACCGTGATGGCCGGTGTGGCCGAGTACTTCCAAGCCGGCCACAGCGTCGACGACCTGTTCCGCGATTGTCTGGAACAGATCATCCATGGTCCCGCCGCGCAGCCCGGCCCCACGTCCTGACCGGTCAGCCGCTCCGCAGGCGAGTGAGCCGAGTCTGCCCGGGCGAGGGACTCGCGGCCGCCCGGACAGACCGCACGATCTTCGAAAGCAGGGTGATCAGCGTGTCGGCGCGCACCTGGGCCGGGTCGTCCGTCTGGTCGATCACTCGGTGCGGAGGGCGTCCGCGATGGTGAGACGGGCCGCTGAGCGCGACGGAAGGAAGGCACCCACTGCCGCGATCACGGCGCCCGCCAGGACGAGCAGGACCACGATCGGCACAGGGTAGAGGTCGAGCATGTGGTCCGGGATGACGATCTGGGCGGCGTGCGCTATGGCGTGCAGGGCGTACCGCTGGAACACGACGCCGATCGGGATGCCGACGAGCGAAAGACCGGAGCCGTTGTGAGTTCCGAAACTGCGCCGAAGACCCGCCGTGGACCCACGACTCTCGCCGACACGCCTCCAGCGGCCTTCAGTGATCGTTCAGTATTTCGGGGTGGCGGACAGTTCTGACGATCTCGCATCGCCCACCGCCTTGGCCGAGGTGGCCCAGGTCGGCTTCGGACCCCGACTCCCCCACGCAGCCGAATGAGGCGTTCCACGCGATCGCCGAGAGGCACGCGCCCGGCCGCCGCCGTGCGCCCACCCAGATCGTGACCGCCGCACAGGCGGAGTTCCCGTATTTCTCCGATCTCATCGACGCGATGTGCCGCTGAGCACGACCTACCGGCCCTTCAAGCTATGAGCAGGCGGAGGCCGAGATCTGCCGCGTCGAGGCCGGTGAGGTCGCTGTTGCGCTCGGCCCACCGGCCGGAGTCGAGGTCGTCGCTGAGACTTAGCACCGCCCGCCGCTCGGCCTCCGGCCCGACCTTCGCCCACACCGACATCGCACGACGCACGTGATCCTCCAGATACGCTCCCGGCCGGCGCCAGTACGCCTCGAACAGGCCATCGGCGCAGTCCCACGGGATGGGCACCGGCTCGGCGCGGGCGCCGATCGCGTCGGCCATCCCGGCAAGTGAGGGGAAATTCGCGAGAACGGCGGCGAACTCGGGCAGGTAGTCGCGGGTGAGCCAGAACCGGTCCTGCCATCCGGGCTCGTCGGTGTCGAACGTGAGCACCACCACGCGGCGGGCCACGCGCCGCATCTCGCGCAGCCCCGCTATCGGGTCCTCCCAGTGGTGAACGGTGGAGACGGCCATCGCGACGTGGAAGGACCGGTCCTGGAACGGCAGGTTCTCCGCGGCGGCGGCCACGCACGGCGCCGAGCCGGCGGGCCGCTGCGCCCGCATGACCGCCGATGGCTCCACCGCGGTCACGTCGCGATCAGCGGGCTCGTAGGAGCCGGTGCCGGCCCCGACGTTCAGCACCGTCCGCGCGTCCCCGAGCGCGTCCCAGATCTGCGCGGCGATCCGCGGCTCGGTGCGCCGGGTCGTGGTGTAAGCGCCGCCGATCGCGTCGTACAGCCGTGCGCCGAGCATCTCCAGTTGCTCCTCTGGTGTCACCCTCAGTCCCTTCGCCCGTGCCTCAAGTTCCCTGTCGATGGCCGCCACCATGGCCTCAGCGCGATCACGCCGCTCCAGCAGCAGGCCGCGCAGCCGGCGCAGGTGCGCGACCGCGTCGGTGGACGGGTCGCCGACCAGTTCGGCGACCTCCCGCAACCCGAAGCCCAGCCGCCGATAGGCCAGCACCTCCCGCAGCCGCTCCACGTCGCCCGCCGAATAGGCCCGGTATCCGGCCGCGGTGCGCGCCGACGGCTGAACGAGCCTGATCTCGTCATAGTGATGCAGCGTGCGGACGCTCACGCCGGCCAGCCCGGCCACGTGTCCCACGGTCCAGTGATCCTCCACGGCACCGACTATGCGGCCTGACGCCACGTGAGGGTCAAGAGCCCCGGGTGGCGACGATGTCCGTCAGTTCTGGAGCACGCCGGTCCCCGGTGGCTGTCCGAAGAAGCAGGGAAGCGACTCGAGCGCTGCGATGCCGGCCGGGGGAAACCGGTGCGGAGGATCAACGGAGCCTTCCTCGTTCGCACGCAGGTGACGGTCGATGAAGTCCTGCGTTCTGCCGAGGACCGTGGCGCACTGGGCGGCCGTGATTCGCCCCTGGGAAAGGGCGCCGGCGAGCTCGTCGAGGTCCAGGACGTGGTAGCGGTCAGCACCAGGCGGCACCAGGAAGTCAACGTACAGATCATGGACGACGAGTCCAGCCTCGGTCGGTTCGATCTCGACCAGGTCGACGTACCACCAACCCTCCACCGGGCCTTCGAACACGACGGGCCTGGTCAACTGGATACCTTGATCGAGCAGGAGGAAGCTGCGATCGATGGTCGGCCGGCCGGCCACCTGGTACTCGGGCAAGAGCTGTGCGTCGTAGGCGACGACCTCTCCGATCCGGCGGCCGGGGCACCGCTGACCTGTTCGGTGAAAGACCCAGACGTTCTCGAGGAGCGGAGTCGCGGTCACCTCGTGACTCTGCTGACGACTGCGAGGTTCGTCCGGCATGTGTGGCCCCCTTGAAGGCTTGAGCGAAGTTGAGGCGGCACGCCCCTGAACGCGACCCGTGAAACGGTGTGAGGGAATCATGACGGTCAGTCCATGCCGCGCCGTCCCGGCGCCCAGAACGCTTTCACCACGACGTCCCGGCGCGACCAGCCACGCTCCCCCACCAGATGGCCCCGCACGGCCTGGCCGGTGCGCGCCTCACCGGCGACGTAGGCGACACCCGGCTCGTCGGGCAGGTCCAGCGAGCGAACCCCGGCCGGCAGTTCGTCCGGCCGGTGGATCCATGTCAGCCGATCGCTTCGGACAACGGGAAGCCGGCCGCCCGGCCCGCCGACCAAGATGACGCCGTGCACGACGGCCGATGACGGCAGCGCGCGCATCATCGCGCCGAACGCGACGGCCGCGGTCTCGTCTCCGACGAACAGGTGGTACGGCGCACCCTCGCGCAGCACCAGTCTGCCCTCCGGACCCATGAAGGCCGCGGCGTCACCGATACGCGCCCGGCGTGCCCACAACGCCCCCGGCCCTGCGTTGGGGTGGTCAAGCACGCACACGTCGAGATGCCCCTCCGGCGAATAGTCCCAGATCGAGTAGGTGCGCAGGAAGCCTTGCAGGAACGAGCGAGGCCGGCGGGGGTCGCCGACCCGCAGACGGATGTGCGTGCCGGGCACCCAGCCCAGCTCACGCAGTTGAGGACCGGAGATGCGGATATGGCGCATGCGCTCGGCGATCGGCTCGATGTGCGTGACCGTCCCACGTCGGAACAGGTTCAGCATGGCGACTCCCACCGCTCACCGGCCGGCAGGTCCCTCACGAGAAGGTCCGGGCCGGCCGGCCGCGCCGCGTCCGAGGCGGTGCCGTCGGTGAACCAGGGATCGGTAGGTGCGGCTTTGCCGTCCGGCTCCAGCGGCACGCAGGAGTTGACGACGCGGGTGACCGCGATCGATGGCTTGATCATGCTGTCAGCGTGCCGGTTAATGTACACATGAAGTCAAGCGAGGAGCTGGCCATCGGCGAGCTGGCACAACGGTTCGGACTGGCCACGCACGTGCTCCGGCACTGGGAGAGCATGCGGTTGCTGGAGCCCGGGCGGCGCGCGGACGGTCGGCGCTTCTACGGGTGGGCCGACCTCGAGCGCGTGGCACTGATCTTGATGGGCAAGGAAGCCGGTTTCACGCTGGGCGAGCTGCGTGCGCTGCTGTCCACAGCCAGCCCGATGGACCAACGGGACCTGCTGCGCCGCCACGTCGAAGAGCTCGAGCGGCGCATCTCACAAGCGCGAACGGCCAAGAAACTGATCGAACACGCGCTCGCCTGCCCGCACACCTTCGCCGAGTGCGGGCATGCTCGCAGCCAGATCACGGCCCGGATTCCACCCGCGCCCGATCAGGTCTCCAACGGCATGACGGTCACCCGGCCCTGAAAGCACGCATGACGTCGACCACGACCGCCACGGACGGAGGTTCGGCCAGATCGGCGATACCGAGGAAACGTGCGTCCATCCGGTCGTGATCGCGCATGCCCGACCCGCAGCGAGGGTTCGGTAAGAGCTGTGGCGGGTGCCGGCGTCCGGGATGGGGCGGCCTGAGCCCCCGGCGCTCGCGCCGCCGGCTCACGCCGGCCACCCACCTGGCCGGCAAGGACGACGTCTACGTCTGCCGTGGGCGTGACCGGGCTTAGGAGTACTCCTGTTTGAGTACTCGCTCTTGCGCTCGGGATGGTAGTCGTGTTTGAGTACTCACATGCGAGCAACGCGCCTCTTCATTCTCGGTGCTCTGGCCGACGGCGGTCCCATGCACGGGCACAAGATCCGTGCCGCGGCGCAACTCGACCGGGTGGAACTGTGGGCGGACATCAAGCCCGGATCGCTGTACGGCGCGCTGCGCCGGATGGCCGACGAGGGCGTCGTCGAGGTGGTCCGCACGGAGCAGGAAGGCAACCTCCCCGCCCGGACGGTGTACGGAATCACCGACAAGGGCCGGGCCGATCTGGTCTCGCTGATCAGGTCGGTCCTCGCCGACACGAGACTCCGGCCGGATCCGATCCAGCTGGTGCTCCTGCACGGCGGCGAGATCGGCTCCGACGAGCTGCGCACGGCCGTCCGGCAGCGGCGCGACTCCTACGCCGCGCAGCTCGACTTCTGGCGCAACCTGCGGGCCGAGGCCGAGCCGTACCTGACCAGGCTCGAGGCCACCGCCTTCGACTACACCCTGATGCGGCTCGAGACGGAGCTGACCTGGCACGACCGCCTGCTGGCGGAGCTCGCGGAGCTCGCGGAGCTCGCGGACACGGCTGAGCGACCTGACGGCACGGGCTCGCCCGGCGGCGCGCCCTTACAAGAAAGCGGGAATCAATGATGTCTCGGCGTTTGGACGTCGCCGTGATCGGCGGCGGGATCGGCGGGCTCTGCCTGGCGCAGGGCCTGAAGCGAGCCGGCGTGAGCGTCACCGTGTACGAACGGGACCGCACGGCCGACTCGCGGCTCCAGGGTTTCCGGCTGAACATCGAGCCGACCGGGAGCGTCGCCCTGCATGACTGCCTGCCACCCGCCCTGTGGGAGGTGCTGGTGGCCACGGCGGGCGACCCAGGGCCCGGCATCGGCTTCCTCGACCAGCGGATGCGGCCGCTCGTCCTCATCGGCCAGGACCGCCCAGATCATGACCCGCTCGACCCCACGACCAGCCGGCACGCGGTCAGCCGCGTCACGCTGCGCAAACTGCTGCTGGCCGGCCTGGACGACGTCGTCCGGTTCGGCAAGGAGTTCACCGGCTTCGCCCGGGCGGACGACGGGACGGTCACGGCGAAGTTCACCGACGGCACCACCGCGACCGCCGACGTGCTCGTCGCGGCCGACGGAGCCGGCTCGCGGGTGTGGGCGCAGTTCCAACCGGCGGCCGCCCGCACCGCACTGCCGACGATGGCCTTCGCCGGCAAGCTGTTCCTCACCGAGGAGAACCGCCGATGGCTGCCGGAACGGTTACTCGCCGGCATGAACGTCTTCTGGCCGCGACAGGACTTCCTGTTCACCGCGATCTTCCGCAGGCGCGAGAACCCCGCGGCGATCATCGCCAGGCTCGGCGACCAGGTGCGCGCGCTCGGGCTCGACCCGGAGCACCTGCTTGCGGACTCGCAGGACGACGACTACATCCTGTGGGCGTTCATCATGCACCGTGACTCACTTCCGGCGAGCTTCACCTCCAAGGCTCAGAGCGACCCGGCCGCGGTGCGGGAGCTGCTGGCCGGGCGGACGACCGGGTGGCATCCCGACCTGCGCCGCCTGCTCGCCGCCTCGACCACCGACACCCTCTACCAGACCGGGTTCAGCGCCGCGCAACCGCTCGACCCGTGGGAGAGCGGCAACGTCACCGGGCTCGGAGACGCCGTACACCAGATGCCCCCGGTCGGCGGGCTCGGCGGCAACGCGGCGCTGCGCGACGCGCACCGGCTCTGCGCCGCGCTCACCGCGGCCGACCGCGGCGAGCAGCCGTTACGGCAGGCACTGCGCGCCTATGAGGCGGACATGCTGCGCCACGGGTTCGAGACGGTCCGCGAGGTCGTGCGCAACACCGAAGCCGCGATCACCCGAAGCGCGCTGAAGCGATCGACCACCCGATGGTTCTTCCGCGCGTGCGGGGCCGTCCCGCCCCTCGGCCGCGCGGTGTTCGGCGAGCGCTGAGTCCGCCGGGCCCTGTTCGCGGCCCCAGGTCCGGCAGGCGCTCGGGCGTCGCGTCCACACCCCGTTTACTCTGCGGCGGCGGGAGTCGGCTGGAGGTGGGGCGTACGGACGGCTTTGCGAGCCGGGACGAGGGCGGCGGCGAGGGCGGCTCCGAGCAGGAGGAGGGTCAGCGCGGAGAAGCTGCGGGTGTAGCTGGAGTCGTACGGCAGGCCGGAGGGCTGGAGGTGGCTGGTGACCAGGAGGCTGGTGATCGCGGTTCCGATGGCGCCGCCGATGGAGCGGAGGTTGGCGTTCATGCCGGTCGCGGCGCCGGTCTGCTCGGCAGGTACGCCGCCGACGATGAGGTTGGCCATGGATGCGAAGGCGAGACCGACGCCGAGGCCGAAAACGCCCGCCGCGACGGCGATCTGCCACTGCTGGGTGTGCCACAGGGCGAGGATGGCGCAGGCGACCGCGGCGGAGACGGCCCCCGAAATCAGCAGGCGTTTGGCGCCGACCTTGGGTTCCAGGCGTCCGCTGACCACACCGGCGACGAACATCGCGATCAGCATGGGCAGCATGAGCAGTCCGGACGTGGTGACGCCGGCGCCGAATCCGTAGCCGGCGGAGCGGGGTGTCTGTACGAAGCCGGGCAGGAACGACCAGACCGAAGACAGGCCTGCGCCGAACAGCAGAGCGGCGGCGTTCGTGGTCCACACGGACCGCACGCGCATGATGCGCAGGTCGATCAGCGGGCTGCGGGAGTGGGACTCCGCGAACAGCCACAGGGCGAAGAGCACGACGGCCGCGGCGAACAGCGCGATCACAGCAGCGGAGCTCCAGCCCCACCGGCTGCCGCGGCTGACCGGCAGGAGCAGCGCGACCAGCCATCCGGACAGCAGCACCGCGCCGGACCAGCTGACCCGTCCCTTCGCCCGTCGGGGCGACTCGGGGACATAGCGCAGGGCTAGCAGGGCGGTGACGGCGACGATGACGACGGGAAACCAGAACAGCCAGCGGTAGTCGAGCCCGGCCACGATGGGACCGGCAGCGACTATGCCGACGCCGCCGCCGACGGCGATCACGGCGGACAGGTTGCTGATGCTGCCGCTGACCCTGCCGGGTTCGAACTGGTCGCGGATGATGCCGAAGGACAGTGGGAACACCGCGCCTCCGGCGCCCTGAATGATGCGGGCGATGATCAAGACGCCGACGTTCGGAGCGAGGGCGGCGAGCAGACAGCCAGCGAGGACGGTCAGCAGGACTGCGACGAGGGTGCGCTTCTTGCCGGCCAGGTCGCCGACCCGGCCGATGATCGGGGTGCACACCGAGGCGGACAGCAGGTAGGCCGTCATTACCCAGGTGGCGGTGGATTGGGAGGTGTGCAGTGTGTGTTGAATAGTCGGCAGAGCCGGCGCGATCAGTGACTGCAGCATGGAGAACACGCCCGCCCCGCTCGCGAGGACCGCGAAGATGAGGCGGGTGGACTTGCTGGGCATGGGGTTGTCTCTCCGGGGAAACGGGGGCGTCTTGACGACGGCGCGGGACAGGTCGCGGGTCTCGTGCATGCGGGTGGCACGCCGGTACAGCGATTGCGGGGAGCGGTCACGGCCAGGAGGTGGGCCGGGCGCGTCGCAGCGATTCGGGCCGCGCGGGGCGGCGGTTCGCCGGGGCGTCGCCGGTGACAGTGCGACCGACGGATCGGATCGGCCCGGCGGCTCGGTTCACGTTGCTCGTCCCCGTGCACGCTCAGGACGTGCCGGCGTCGAGCCGGGGGTGCGGCAGGCCGGGCCGGCCTGCCGACCGCACTGCGGGTGGTTCCGGCCCTGTAGGTCTGCGCCTCTCCGGTCGGCTACGGCTGCCGGAGCCGGGTGATGGACTTGTGCTCGATGTAGCCGGTGAGTCCGACCTTGCCGTACTCGCGGCCGAGGCCGCTGGCCTTGTAGCCGCCGAAGGGGCCGTCGAAGCTGATGGGCGAGCCGTTGAGGGTGATGGTTCCGGTGCGCAGCTTGCGGGCGACGGCCAGGGCGCGCTCGGGGTCGGCGCTCCAGATGCCGCCTGAGAGGCCATATTCGGAGTCGTTGGCGATGCGGACGGCGTCGTCCTCGTCGTCGTAGGCGATGACGGCCAGGACCGGGCCGAAGATCTCCTCCTGGGCGATGCGCATGGAGTTGTCGACGTCGGCGAAGAGGGTCGGGGTGACGTAGTTGCCCTTTTCCAGGCCCTGGGGGACGTGCGGGCCGCCGGTGACCAGGCGGGCGCCCTCCGCTATGCCGATGTTGATGTAGTCGATGACGCGCTGCTGCTGGTCGGGGCGGATCATCGGGCCGATGAAGGTGTCGGGGGCGGAAGGGTCGCCGACCTTCAGCGATTCGACCATGTCCTTGAGCGCGGCGACGACCTCTTCGTAACGCTCGCGGGGGACCAGGATGCGGGTCTGCAGGATGCAGGCCTCGCCGTTGTTGCCGAGGGAGCCGAAGCGCAGGCCCTGTACGGCGGCGTCCAGGTCCGCGTCCTCCAGGATCAGAGCCGCGGACTTGCCGCCCAGCTCCAGGCTGACCCGCTTGAGGTGCTCGCCGGCGATGGAGGCGATGCGCCGGCCGGCACGCGTGGAGCCGGTGAAGGCAATCTTGTCGACGTCCGGGTGGGAGACGAGGTACTCGCTGGTCTCGCGGTCGGCGGGAAGGATGCTGAGCACGCCCGCGGGAAGCCCGGCCTCGTGCCACAGGTCCGCTAGCAGCATCATGCTGAGGGAGTTCTCCGGGGAGACCTTCAAAACAACCGTGTTGCCGGCCAGCAGGGCCGGGATCAGCTTGGCGGTGGCGGCGGAGAACGGCGAGTTCCACGGGATGACCGCGGCGACCACGCCGATCGCCTCACGCCGCACGATGGTGTCGAAGGCCACCGACGGGTCGGAGGGTTGGATGACCTCCTCCCAGCCGAACTCCTCGGCCGCCTTGAGGTAGGCGTTGACCTGGCGGGTCAGGAAGGGCTGGCCGACCTTGGTGAACCAGCCGGCCGAGCCGTTCTCGACGGAGATTGCCGCGGCGACCTCGTCGGCGCGGGCGGTGCGCAGGGCGTCGTAGCGCCGGATGATCTCCTGCCGCTCCTCGGGCGTGGTGCGCGGCCAGGGGCCGTGGTCGAAGGCCTCGCGGGCCGCGGCGACGGCCGCGTCCACGTCGGCGGGTGCGGCCTGGGCCACGCGGCCCAGCACCGACTGGTCGTGGGGGGAAAGGATGTCGAGCAGCTCCGGGTTGCTGGGGGTGACCCAGGAGTCACCGATGTAGAGCTTGTCGCGAACAGTCATGTCTGTCGATTCCTTCGTGTGAAACGTGGTGGGTGCAGGGCCCGGGCGGGAGTGCGTCCCGGGCGATGCCGCAGGGGTGGAGGAGACCACCGGAGCGAGCGGGTATCCGCGCTGTCGCCGGGCCCGTGGTCGCGTGCCGTCGGGCAGGCGACCGACGGCACGCGAAGCTGCAGGGTCGTTACGCGGTCTGGTGGTCGGTGGAGCGGCTCGCTTCGGCCCATGTGTCGGCCTCGGCCAGGCGAGCCTTTTCCGCGCTGACAGCGATTTCCAGGGCGTCGCTGCCGAGCAGGAGCCGGCGCGGGGGCTCGGGCGCGTCCACGGCGGCGATGACGGCCCGGGCCATTCGGGCGGGGTCGCCGGGCTCGTTGCCGCTGTAGGCCGCAAACTGCTCCAGCCATGCGCCGACCGTCTGCTGATAGTCAGGAGCGATGGGTCCGGACGGCTTCGCGGCGCCGGCGGCCCAGCCGGTGCGGATACCGCCCGGCTCCACGATGATCACCTTGATGCCGAACGGGGCCACCTCGTTCGCCAGCACCTCGGAGAAGCCTTCGACTCCGAACTTTGCTGTCTGGTAGGCGCTGAGCCCGGGCGTGCCGCCGACCCGGCCGCCGATGGACGAGATCTGCACGATGTGCCCGGACCGCTGGCCACGCAGTACGGGCAGGGCAGCCCGGGTCACGTTGATCACACCGAACAGGTTCGCCTCGACCTGCGCCCGGAACTCGTCCTCCGGGAAGTCCTCGATCGAACCGCTGGTGGCGTAACCCGCGTTGTTCACAACGACGTCGACGGTGCCGAATCGCTCCACTGCGGCCGCCACCACGCCCCGAGCCTCGGACCGCGACGTGACATCCAGCGCCACGGCCTCCAGCCGCTCCGGATACTTCGCCTTCAGATCAGCCAGAGCCTCCGGCCTGCGGGACGTAACGACGACTCGATCACCGTCCTCAAGAGCCTGAAGAACCAGGGCCCTGCCCAGCCCCTGGGAACCACCGGTGATCAACCAAGTCCGTGACATGGCGTTCTCCTCATCATCTCGTTGCCTCTCGCCGCCCTCCAGGGCGCAATCCCAATGTAGACGTTTCATCGTCAACTGCAACATTGATGTTGCAATAAATAAGTGAGATGCATCTCACTACGGGATGATGTCGCTGTAATCACCACTGCTGATTAGGATGGCCGGACCATGAGAGCCGATGCCGCACGCAACCTGTCCTCCGTCCTCCGCACCGGGGCCCGCCTCCTGGCGGAGGATCCGAGCACGTCGATGGCGGCCATTGCCGCTGCGGCGGGTGTCGACCGCACCACCGTTCATCGCCGCTTCGCGAATCGGGAGGTGCTGCTGCGCGCCGTCTTCCAGGCCAAACTCGACTCGGCCGAGCGGGTGTTGGACGAGGCGCGGCTGACCGAGGCCCCGGTGCCGGTCGCTCTCCACCGCTATCTGGAGGGGATCATCCCGGTCAGCCGCGAGTGGCCTGTCGACACGCGCCGTATGATGCAGAAGGACCCCGAAGCCAGCGCTCGCCGTGAAGCGCAGAGTGCGCGCCTGAGCACCTTCATCCAGCGCGCTTGCGATGAGGGCTACCTGCGCGCCGATATCGATGCGGCCTGGGCACGTGCGGTCCTCGACGCACTTGTCGACAGCATCGCCCACCGGTTCCCCGCAGTGGATCCCCCGCAGGCGGCCGACCTCGTCGCGGACGCCTTCCTGCGCGGCCTCGGCGTGACCTGACCCTGCGGGTGAGCCGGTCGCCGGCGCCCTGGCCTTCTTCCGCGCCGTCGCCGTCCAGCATCAACCCGCACGCATGCAGCCACCCCTGGTGCGCTGATCCCGCCACTCCCGCAGGCCGGCCAAGCCCCCCCAACCCCATCGCCCTCCACCCGCGTCTCGTCCAAGCCCGGAAATAACCCAGCCGGGCACAAGACTTCAGCAACACCAGTAGCGCGAGGAGCGATTCCGGGCGGCCATGGGTCCGCTTCACCGCCCACGCGATCTCAGCCTCGTCCGGTGTGAAGAACTGCGCCAACTCGCGCTCGGAGATGATTCGCGACCAAGTGGCCCCTTTCGCGCGTATCTCCTCCGCATCCCTGACACGCCCGGAAGGAACCGGTGGCGGCCGGAATCGGCCGGTGAACGGCGTCCCGGTGTTCCTCGGCCTGGTAATCGGGCATAGCCGTAGATGTCCGGGTATGTACGTCTATGAGAGGTGCGGTGATGGCCGCGGCACGGGCGCCGGGACGGCCGCCCACCTCGCGGTCGCCGCGCGAAGCCTGCTGAACCGGGTCGCGGGCGGCCGTCGGGGGCGATCCGCTCGGCACACCTGGCATCCGCGACGACCGGCTCCCGGTGGTCATGCCGGCGGCCCCGCGATGATGAGCAGGGGGTGGGCCCGTGACCGAGGCAACCGGCAGGGTGGCACTGGTGACAGGGGCCAGCAGCGGAATCGGTGCGGCCACCGCGCGCCTTCTGGCCGCGCGAGGGATGCGGGTCGTGGTCAACTACCTCCGCAGCGCCACGGCGGCCGACGAGGTCATGGCCGGCATCGAGGCGGAAGGCGGCCAGGCCATGACCGCGCGGGCCGACGTGCGCGAGGCGGCGGCGGTCGAGGGCATGATCGTGCGGGTCCAGGAGGCATGGGGCGGCGTCGACGTGCTCGTGCACAACGCGCTCACCCCGTATGCGATCAAGCCGTTCCAGGACATGACGTGGGACGAACTGGGCGGCAAGCTCGACGACGAGATGCGTGCGGCGTTCGCGGTCACCAAAGCCGTTCTGCCCGCCATGACCGGACAGGGCTGGGGACGCATCGTCTATCTCGGCACCGGCCTCAGCCGCCAGCCACGGGAGGGCATGATCGCGCTGGGCACGGCCAAGGCCGCACTGGCGCAGTTCGCCCGGTACCTCGCCCAGGAGCTGGGCCCGAGGGGCATCACGGTCAACGTCGTCGAACCCGGCCCGGTGGAGGACACCCGCATGGCGAACGTGCTGGGCGAGGAGCAGAAGCGGCGGCAGGTGGCCGCCACTCCCCTGGGCCGCCTGGCACACCCGGCCGACGTCGCGCAGGCGGTCGCCTTCTACGCCGGCGAGGAGAGTGCCTTCATGACCGGCACCACCGCCGCGGTCAACGGCGGGATGTCCATGTACTGACGCCGTCTCTCGCGCACGGGGGCCCTGCCGTCCCAGGTCCGGCCGGCGGCAGAACGGCATCCCGCAGGCCGTCACCAGGCGCCATGGTCCGCCGCACGCATGGGCGCAGGGCGGTGGCACGATCAAGGGACAACGTTCATGCACACGATCGATCTCGCCTACGTCGGGCGGGGCCTGCACGAGGAACTGGTCGCCTACATCGCCGACCAGCAGGACTACTACGCCGACGAGGGCGTCCACGTCGCGCTGCGCGACGGCTGCGCCTGGGACGAGGAACGGCTGCGCCGCGGCGCCACCATCGGGCTCGGCCGCACACTGCTGTCCCGGCTGGCCGAGGGCATCCCCTGGGTCGGAGTGAATGTCAACACCCACCGCCCGCTGTTCTGGTTCCTCGCCCGCCCCTGCCTGACCTCCCTGGCCGACCTGGCCGGCCGGCGGCTGGCGGTACACGCCCCTCACACCGCACCCGGGTGCTTCGCCCGGATCGTGCTGCGCCGGTCGGGCCTCGACCCGGACCGCGATGTCCACACCGTCGTCCGCCCGCCCGGCGACTATGGCATGGACCTGCGATGGCTGCGCGACGGCGGCATCGACGCCGCCCTGGTCGGCAGCACCATGGCGCCGGAGGCGATGGCCGCCGAGCACGGCTTGCGGGTGCTGGCCTGGGTCGGCGACCACTTCCAGGTCCCCACCGTGGGCGTGGCCGTCGACCCCGGCTTCATCGACCCGGACGATCCTGCGGTCCAGGCCGTCGTACGCGCCCACCGGCGCGCCCTGCGGGTGATCCACGAAGATCCCGGCACCACGGTGCGGCACATGCGGACATTCCTCGGCCGACACACCGCAGATGAGGTCCGGGCCCATTACGAGGCGTTCATCGCGCCGTATTTCACCACCGACGGCCAGGCCGACCTGGCCGTGGGCGCCGCCGCGATCACCGCGGTCGCCGCCGAGCTCGGCGTCCCCGCCACCTTCACCGCGGCCGAGTTCTACCGCACCGCGCCAGGTTGAGAACGACGGACGGCGGATGTGCCGCGCTTGTAATCATGTGATTGATTGATAGGGTGTGCCCATGCCCGAAGATCAGCTCCAGGCGACGAGCAAAGCGGCGCGTACGAGGGAGCGCATTCTTGACGCGGCCCTCGACGAGTTCTCCGCCAAGGGGTACAGCGGCGCTCGCACCGCGGCCATCGCCAGGCGCGCCGGCGTCAACGTGCAGCTGATCTCCTACTACTTCGGCGGCAAGGAAGGCCTGCTGGAGGAGCTGCTGTCGAGCTGGCAGGAGCGGCGCTCGAAGCTGGTGCCGGCCAGCAGGGCCGAGCCGTTCCTTGAGAGCTTCCGCATGGTGCTGGACGCCACCTTGCGTGATCCCCGGCGAGCCCGTCTGGTGGTGTGGCAGGCGCTCGGTGACTACCCCGGCGACACCGAGGCGCTGGCGCGGGAGTGGCGCACGGTGGCCGCCGCCGCCGTCGAGCAGACGCGCGCCCGGCAGGCGGCGGGCGAGATCGGCGATGATCACCCGCCCGAGTTCGTGACGCTGCTGTCCTTCCTGCTCGCCTTCGCCCCCGTCGCACTTCCGCAGGTGATCGAAGGGATCTACGACGTGGATCCGCTTTCGGAGGAGTACCGGCAACGCGTGAGCGAGGCCCTCTCCGCCCTTCTGGACGTAGGGCACGCATGAGGCCCGTCCTCACGCAGAAAATCATTCAACTGATTGATTAAGGAGCATCCATGATCCGCGTCCTCGTCACAGGAGCCACCGGCCTGCAGGGCGGAGCCGTCGTCGCGCGCCTGCTCGAGCACGGCCATGAGCCTGTCGCCTACGTCCGCGACCCCGCGACACCGGCGGCGGACGCGCTCGCCGCACAGGGCGTCCGCTTCGCGGTCGGCGATCTCGCCGACCGCGAAGCCCTCACCAGGGCGGCGAGGGGCCTGGATGCGATCTTCGGGCTGACCGTCCCCTTCGGCGAGGACGGCGCCGCCGGGGAGATCGCCCAGGGCCGCGCCCTCGCCGACGCGGCGAGGGCGGTGGACGCCCACCTGATCTACTCATCGGTCAAGGGGGCGGCGAGCACGGCCGACTTCACGGTCGAGCACGCCTCCGCCAAGCAGGTCGTGCACCGCTACCTTGTCGAGCGGGGCACCACTTTCACCGGCGTTCAGCCGGCCTACTTCATGGAGAACGCCCTCAATGTGGGCCTGACCCGGCTGAACCAAGGCGTCTACGCCTTCCCGCTCTCCGCCGAGCGCAGGCTCGACCAGGTCACCGTGCTCGACATCGCCGGCATGGCCGTCCACGCGATGGAGAACCCCGCCGAGCTGTCCGGCAGAGCGATCGACGTCGTCTCCGACAGCGTGACCACCCTGGAGGCGGCGCGGTTCCTGTCCGAAGCCATCGGCTCCGACCTGCCCTACGAGAACATTCCCATCCCCATGATTCGCAAGTGGGCCGGGGACGACATCGCCGACATGTTCCAGAGTTTCGAGGACAACCGGGCGCACACCGACATCGCCGCGCTGCACGCGCGGTTCCCGGAGGTGGGCTGGCACTCCTACCTGGACTGGGCGCGGACGGTCGACTGGGCCCAGGTGCTCGCCGAGCAGCCGGGCCGGGCCTGAAATCCCCTCGATGAGACACAGGACCCGGCCCGCACGCCACCGCCGCCGGCGAGGTCCGGCCCGGTCTCGGTGACGCGGCGGCGCCCTGGCCGTGCCGGCCGCGGCCGGGGCCGGTGATGGTGCCGGGGTCAGTCCTTCACGGCGCCGGCGGTCACTCCGGCGGCGACGTAGCGCTGGGCGATGACCAGGAGCGCGGTGGCCGGGATGGAGGCGACGACGGCGGTGGCCATGATGGCGTTCCACTGCTGGTTGTTGTTGCCGATGTAGTGGTAGATGCCGAGCGTGATGGGCTGGTGGTCGCCGCCGCCGTCCAGGGTGCTGGCGAAGATGAAGTCCGACCACGCCCACAGGAACGCGAACAGCGACACCGTGATGATCGAGTTGCGGCTCACCGGCAGCACGACCGACCAGAACGTGCGCAGCGCCCCCGCGCCGTCCACCTTGGCCGCCTGCATCAGCTCCTCGGGGATTCCGGACATGAACGTGGTGAAGACCAGCACCGCGAACGGCACCGCCAGCGTCGAGTCGGCCACGATCAGGCCGGGGACCGTGTTGAGCACGCCGGTGCTGAGGAAGATGGCGTAGAAGCCCATCGCCATGATGATCCCCGGGATCATCTGCGCGATGAGCAGCACGAAGCTCAGCACCCCGCCACCCCGTGGGCGCAGCTTGGCCAGCGAGTACGCGGCCGGCGCCGAGATGACCAGCGTGAGCGCGACGGTGCCGAGCCCGATGACCAGGCTGGTGACCAGGTAGGGCCCCTGCTGCTCCAGCACCGCCCGGTAGCCCTCCAGTGTCCCGTTCGCCGGCCACAGGTACGGCGGGCTCTTGCGCATGTCCTGGTCGCGGGTGAGGGACACGTTGATCATCCAGTAGACCGGGAACAGCATCAGGCCGGTCAGCACCAGCCCGATCGCGCTTTTGCCCCAGCTGCGCGAGGCGCTCATGCGAAGGCCTGCCTTCTTTGCAAGCGGATGTAGACCAGCCCGAAGACCAGGGCCATGACGATCAGCAGGTTGCCCACCGCCGCGCCGGGTCCGAAGGCCGGCAGCAGGTTGCCGAAGCCCAGCCGGTAGGACCAGGTGGCCAGCGTCGTGGAGGAGTCGCTCGGCCCGCCCCTGGTCATGATCCAGATGATGTCGAACACCTTCAGCGTGTAGACGAGCCCCAGCAGCAGCGTGATCGCCGACACCGGGCGCAGCAGCGGGAAGGTCACCTTCCAGAACCGCTGCCAGCCCGTGGCGCCGTCGAGCTCGGCCGCCTCGTGGATGTGCGCCGGAATCGCCTGCAGGCCGCTGTACAGCACGACCAGGTTGAACGGGATGCCGATCCAGATGTTGGCGATGGTCACCGACCACAGCGACCAGTCGGGCGAGGTCAGCCAGTTGACCGGCGGCATCCCGAGCGCCGCCAGCATCGCGTTGACCAGGCCGGAGTCGCTGTTGAGCATCCACGACCAGGTCGAGGACGACACGATCAGCGGCAGCAGCCAGGGCACCAGGAACAGGGCCCGCAGGGTCGCCGCCAGCCGGAAGTGCCGGGTGAAGAACACCGCGAGGCCGAGGCCGATGGTGAACTGGAACACCAGCGACACCACGGTGAAGACCACGGTGTGCCACAGCGCCGGGCCGAACGTCGGATTCGCGAAGATCTTGTCGTAGTTGGCGAACCCGGTGAACGGCGCACCCCCTTGCACGAAGGACCGCACCGTGTAGTCGCGCAGGCTCAGGTCCACGTTGCGGTAGAGGGGATAGGCGTAGAAGACCAGCAGATAGACGACGACGGGCGCCAGGAACGCCCACGCCGCCCACTGCCCGGACCGCCGCCGCACGGCCGCGCGCCGGCCGGCGCGGGGCGGCGGGGCCGGCGGCCGCCTCGGCCGGGCGCCCGCG
>NZ_JBHSFP010000027.1:0-134613 GCF_042654065.1 Sphaerisporangium dianthi
GATCACGCAGACCCGAGTTGACGATCGCGTCGGCCATCTGCTTGATCAGCGACTCACTGATGTTGCAGCCGAAGGTGTTCCAGCTGTTCCACCCCATCGGCGGCGTACGCGCCACACCGTTCTCCAGCGCCTGCGCCGGGGCGGCGGCGGTCACCGCCGCGACGCTCGACGCGAGGACCAGGGCCGCGGTGGCGGCGGGGGCCAGAATGGCGCGTATTCGTTTGCTGTTCAATGAGCGCTCCTCGGGGGGTGGGGCGGCCGGTTCCCGCCGACGGGCCGGACGGGGGCCGCACCGGACCAGCGACTTCTCGGTTGTTAGCGCTAACAACCAGACGCGCGGGCGTGGGTGGTCCAGTGGACCTTGCTTCGGTCCCGGACCTGTGTCAAGCATGGATCAAGCCGTGATCATGCGAGCTGCGCCGACGCCGCACCGCGGCTGAAAATTACAGTGAGGACCCGCGGTGTGCTCGGGACCGCCGCGGCCCGCCGGCGTCGCGGGCTCAAGGCGCGACCGCGCTCCCCGCCCTGACCGCCGGCCCGATGCTCCGCCGGCGGCGGCCGGGAACGGCTCAGCGCTCCGGCAGAGGGGCTCAGTACTCCGGGAGGGGAAGGTACTCGAACCAGTCGAAGTCGGCGACGTTGCCGGTGGGGTGGCCTTCGCCGCTGAGGTACATGCCTATGTAGGCGCCGATGAAGCCGCCCGCGAGGGTGGTGCTCAGGACGCGGCCGTCGACCGGCTCGCCGAGCAGGCGCCACTCCCCCGGCCGGGTGCCGTAGAGCATCTGGTACTCCTGCCCGTGTGCCTCCACGCCGAGCCACAGCCGGCCGGGAGGTACATCGGCCTGGACCAGGGTGTGGTCCACGCCGTCCTCCCTCCTGATCACCGTCAGGCCGCCCGTGGTCATGACGAGCAGGATGTGGAAGTCGTCGTTCTGCAGCAGGACCAGGCCGGCGCGTTCGCGGTTCTCGGGGATGAACTCCATCGAGGCGTGCACGGCGAAGTGCACGTGCTCCTGGCGGCGGGCGATGAGGCTGGGGTTGGCCCGTTCGGTGATCGACTCCGGGCGGCCGCGCAGCCGCAGGAAGCCGGGGCGCTCGGTGAGGGTCCAGTACGGCTCGCGCGGTGTGCGCAGGTGGTTCCATTGGGGCAGCAGGCGCACGGTGTCGAAGTCGTCGCAGGCGGGCGGGGTGGGCCACCGGCACGTGGCGAGGGCGGGGGCCTCGCCGGACGGCTGGACGAGGCCGGCGACCGGCCAGCCGTCCTCCCAGTGCACCGGGGTCAGGAAGGTCTCCCTGCCGAGGTTGTAGTGGTATCCGCCGCCGTAGGGCCGCATGGCCAGCAGCACCATCCACCAGTCGCCGGCGGGCGTGCGCACGAGGTCGCCGTGGCCGGTGCCGACGATCGGGTGGTCGCGGCCGAGGTTGCGGTGGGTGAGGATGGGGTTGCGGGAGCTGCCGGTGTAGGGGCCGGTGACCCGCTTGGCGCGGGCGACGCTGATGGCGTGGTCGTGCTCGGTGCCGCCCTCGGACACCAGCAGGTAGTAGGTCCCGTCCGCCTTGTAGATGTGCGGCCCCTCGGCCCAGACGGCCCCCTTGACGGCGCCGTCCCACAGCACGTGCTCCTCGCCGGCGGGCTTCATGCCGTTCAGGTCCAGCTCGCGGAGCCACACCTCGGTGTGGCCCTCGAACTGCGGCTGCCGGGCGGGGCGCGCGCCGTGCACCCACGCCCGGCCGTCGTCGTCGAAGAACAGCGACGGGTCGAAGCCCTCGGTCTCGGGCAGCCAGTAGGGGTCGCTCCACGGCCCGGCCGGGTCGGCGGCGGTGACGATGAAGTTGCCCGACTCCATCAGCCCGTCGACGAGCGTGGTGATCATGTAGAAGAGGCCGTTGTGGTGCCGCAGCGTGGGCGCGTAGACGCCGCCGCTCGGCCGCACGCCGTCGAGAGGCAGCTGCGAGGCCCGGTCGAGCACGTGCCCGAGCTGCCGCCAGTGGACCAGATCCTTGCTGTGGAAGATCGGCACACCGGGGAACCACTCGAAGCTCGACGTCACCAGGTAGTAGTCCTCGCCCACCCGGCAGATCGAGGGGTCCGGATGGAACCCCGGCAGGATCGGGTTGCTGAAGCGCACCACATACGGCCTTTCTACTTACGGACGGCACGATCCGCACTACCTGCCCAGTTCGAGCACTCCCCATCCGGCCGTGCTCACATAGGAGCGGCCGGAGGAGTCGTTCCACGTGACGGCGCCGGTGCGGGCGGCGCCCGTCGCGTCGTTGACCTGGACGTCGAACCCGAGCAGGCCGCCCTGGGCGGGGGTGATCGTCGGCAGCGCGATGGACGCCTCGACGACGTACCCGCCCGGCACGACCTTGGCCGCGCTCACCAGGTTGTCCTTGACCCCGGCGGCGTCGAAGGTGCCGCCGACCGTCTGCTCGCCCGCGAACGAGACGCGGTACTGCCCGTCGTCATCGTCGTATCCCTTGGTCTTGCCGTTGCCGGGGTCGACGAAGATCTCGACGGAGTCCCGCTCCCACGCGTTCTGCGACTCCTCGCTGAGGGCGGCGTCGGTGACGCGCGCGAGGACGTACAGGTGGCCGGCGTCCCACAGGGCGCGCACCTTGGCCGTCGCGCCCGGGCCGCCCTGGATCCAGGTGGCGGTGGTGACCTCGGGCGCCTTGGACCAGGCAGCGTCGGCGACTCCGTCGATGACCGGGGCGCCCTTGGCGGCCGTGGTCAGCCTGACCGGCGCGGTCAGCGTCAGCTCGCCCTTCCAGGACACGTCCTTGCCGCTCTTGCCGTCGTGGACGACCAGCTCGAAGGGCAGCCTGCCGCCGAGCGCCGCGGAGGCCGGAAGCAGGGCCTCGGCCCGGTACCCGTTCTTGACGGCCGCGGTGCGGTACCAGGGGGCGTGGCCGTCCCGCCTCATCACGCGGTCGGCGCCGCCGAGCCGCACCGTCGCGGTGTCGGCCTTGTCGCACGTCCGGTCGTCCACCTCGGCCCAGACGGCCAGCCCCGCGGGCGACCAGCGGGCCTGGAAGCGGGCGGCCAGGTCGCCCACCCGGGCGATCGGCGTGTCGGGCAGCAGGTCCCACTGCTGCTCGCGCTCGGCGTCGACCTTCACGGTGGCCTTCGGCGCGTCGAGGCGGCGGGTCAGCGGCGGCAGCCTGGCCGGGTCGACGACGCCCCAGTACGCCGGCTTGGCCTGCAGCTCGTCGTCGAACAGCAGCGGCGGGTTGAGCCGGGTGATCGGGAAGGTCGACAGCCAGGTGTCGTCGTCGGCCAGGCCCCACACGGTGACCGAGGACAGCCGGGCGGCCTGGCGGCGGAAGACGTCGAAGATCTCCTTGTAGCGGTGTCCCTGCTCGGCGAGCACCGCCTCGGGCACGGTGGTGTAGGAGGAGACGAAGTCGGTGTAGACGCTCACGTCCAGCTCGGTGACCTGCTGGTCCACGCCGAGCGCCGCGAACGTCTCGATGGTCTTCTCGATCTCCGAGGCGGGGGGCCGCTCGATGTTGACGTGGAGCTGGTGGCCGACCGCGTCGATCGGCACCCCTTCCGCCTTGAGCTTCCTGACCAGGTTGTACAGCGCCTGCCGCTTGCGCGGGAACTCGGTGTTGTAGTCGTTGATCACGAGCTTGGCCGCCGGGTCGACCTCGCGGGCGACGCGGAAGGCCGTGCGGATGAAGTCGTATCCGGTGACCTGGAACCAGGGGCTGCGGCGCATGCCGTCCGGCTGGTTCTCGTCCACGACCTCGTTGACGACGTCCCAGGTCTGGATCCTGCCCTTGTAGCGGCCGGCCACGGTCCTGATGTGGTTCTCCAGCCGCCCGAGCAGCAGCGCCTTGTCCGCGGGGGTGGCGGTGAGGTCGCGGTCGCCGTCCTTGAAGACCCAGGCGGGGGTCTGGCTGTGCCAGGCGAGGGTGTGGCCGCGGAACCTCAGGCCGTGGTCGGCGGCGTAGGCGACCAGGTGGTCGGCTTCGTCGAAGGTGAACTCGCCCTCGCGCGGCTCGGTGGCGTCCCACTTCAGCGCGTTGCCCGGGGTGACGCTGTCGAAGTGCCTGGTCAGCAGTTCCCCGTGCCCGCCGATGGTCTGGGCCCTGGAGATCGCGGCGCCGACCTGGAACGGCAGCGTGTCCTTCACCGGCGGGATGTCGGTCTGGACGGGCTTGGCGGGCACGTACGACAGTGTGAAGTCGTCGATGTAGAACGGGAAGGTCCCGCTCGGCGACTCTACGTACACGCTGAGGAAGTCCACGTCGTAGGCCAGTGTGTATGAACCTTTCAGCTGCGTCCAGCCGCCCGCGGTGATCGCGGTGGGCGCGGCCACCCGGTCGTAGGCCGCCGTCCCGTTCAGCCCGCGCTCGACCGACAGGCCGAGGTCGCCCGAGGTCGTGTCCGGCCCGAGCCGCACCCACACCGACAGCGCGTACTTCGATCCCTTGGTCATCTTGCCGAGGACGCGCAGCGCGGGGCCGTCCCAGGAGGCGCTCCTGGCGGTGGAGAGCAGGCTGGCGGCGCCGCCGTGGGCCTGGCCGGCGACGACGGTCAGCGAGGCGGAGGCGCGCGGCGCCCATCCCTGGGCGGTGCCGGTCTCGAAGTCGCTGGTGACGCCGGACGTGCCGGGGTCGGTGTCGGCCGTGATGGTGATGTCGTCGAGGTAGAAGGCCGCGGTCGCCTCCGAGCTCTCGGCGTAGAGCTGCAGGTCGGGCGAGTCGGCGGTGAAGGAGTAGGTGCCGCTGATCTCGACCCAGGCGGCGTCGGTGACCGTGCCCGCGCCGACCCGCTCGTAGGTCGTCGTGCCGCCGTCGGGGGTGCGCTGCACGGTGAGCGCGACCGTGTTGGCGGGCGTCCCCTGCGCCAGGCGCGCGTGGGCGGTGATCGAGTACGTCACCCCCTTCTCCAGGGGCGGGGTGATGGAGGCGCCGTGCCAGGTCTCCGTGCGGCCGGTGGTCAGCAGGGACGCGCCGCCCGAGTGGGCGGCGTCCCGCGCGGCCGCGACCGACACTCCGGAGCCGCGCGGCGTCCACCCCTGGGCGGTGCCGTCCTCGAAGTCGTAGGCCGCTATCGGCACGGGCGCCGCCGCCCGCGCCGTCCCCGCCGCCACGGGCGACAGGACGGTCAGGACGGCCAGTGGAAGGCATGACGCGGCGGCCGCCGCCCACGAACGCGGGAAGCGCATGCTGGTCTCCTCAAGGTCAGGTCGAGCGAATCCAGGTGCGAAAGAGCCCGGTCAACAGCGATCGCCGGGACCGGGCACGGTCCCGGCGATCACGCGCCGGACGTTCGGGCGGGCCGTCCGCCTGCGGGTCCTCCGAGGTCAGGTGCCGGAGGCCGGACGGGGGGCCGGTCCCCGGCATGAGGCGCCGGAGGAGCGGACCAGGTTGCGGCGAAGGCCCGGGGACGTCGTCGTTCTCGGAGGCGGCCGGCCTCGCCGTCAGGCGGCGCCGGAGGTGAGGTTGGAGGTGAGCAGTTCGATGAGCGGGTCGCGCCGCACGCAGGCGCCGAGCGCGAAGGAGTCGGCCAGGGCGAGCAGCTCGCCGTCGTCCAGGCCGCCGAGCAGCGCGGCGTACTCCGGCACCAGCGCCTGGGCGATGAGGATGTGCCGCAGGAGGTCGTCGGTCTGGTAGCGGGCGCCCCACGGGTAGGGGTCCCAGTGGGGGAACTCCTCCTCGACGAGCCGGTGCAGCGGCGCGAGCTCGTCGGCGGACTCCTCCATCGTCGAGCCCCACCGGTCGGCGCCCAGCCGCTTCTTCTTGGCGACGAAGTCGCCGAAGCGCCGCATGTAGGGCCCGTCGGGGTCGGCGTGCACCAGGCCCTGGAGCCCGACGTCCTTGTAGGTCCACAGCGACCAGCCGGCCTGGTAGCCGTCGAAGATCTCCAGCTGGTCGGCGAGGATCTGGTAGCGCTGCCGGTCGATCGCCGGGTCGCCGGTGTAGACCGGGCCGAACTCGCCGACCCACAGCGGGGTGCCGGTCTGCCGCTGGAAGGCGGACCGCTCCTCGAAGGCGCGCTCCAGCTGGCCGCGGTCGACCCATTCGCCCCGCGTGTACCCCGGGTACGGGCCGCCGTGGGCGAAGCCGGCGAGCGCGTAGTCGTGGCACACGAAGACCGTGTTCTCGTACACCTCTCGGAAGATGGAGAAGTCGGTGGAGTAGGTGTTGCCGTCGAGGAACAGGACGTGGCCGGGGTCCACGGCGCGCAGCGCCTTGACCAGGCGGTCGTAGAACGGCCCGATGACCCGTCCGCCGACGTCGCCCGGCTCGTTCATAGGGTTGTACCCGGCGACCCACGGGTTGTCCTTGTAGCGGTCGGCGATCACCTCCCACAGGTGGACGGCGCGGTCCTGGAAGTGCCGGTGCTGCCAGAACGACGCCACGTGGGTGGGGTTGTCGGAGTGCCAGTGCTGATTCTGCGCGCCGGGCAGGGCGTGCAGGTCGATGACGCTGTAGATGCGCTGCTCGGCCAGCAGCGCGATCACGCGGTCGAGGTGGCGGAAGCCGTCCTCGATCACCTCCAGCGGCCGGTCGTCGGACTCGAAGTGCCGGTAGTTCACCGGAATGCGCACGCAGTTGGCTCCCATGGCGGCGAGCAACGCGGCGTCCTCCGGTCCGAAGAAGGAGGTGAGCAGCCGGTCGAAGAACAGCGCGGCCCGATCCTCCCCCAGCACCTCTCGAACGGCGCCGCGCATGGCCGACTCGTTGGCGGGGTAGCCGGTGATGAAGTTCTCCATGTTCATCCAGCCCCCCAGACCCACTCCGCGCAGCCGTACCGGGGTACCGTCGGCGGCGACAAGATTGGATCCGGACACACGCAGGGTCATCAGCGCTCCTTCGGGGATGGCCTCATCGGCCGTGGAAGCTCGGTGTACCGTGCAGGCGGGTCACCCCTTCGTCGCTCCCGCGGTGAGGCCGCCGATGAGCTGGCGCTCGGCCACGGCGTAGAACGCGAGGGCGGGCACCATCGCGAGGACGATGTAGGCGAGGATCCGGGCGGTGTCGGCGGAGTACTGCCCGGTGAACTGCTGGACGCCCAGCGGGATGGTCCACCAGTTGGGGTCGTTGAAGATCACCAGTGGCAGGAAGAAGTTGTTCCAGCTCGCCACCACCGCCAGCACCGACACGGTGGCGAGGGCGGGCCGGGCCATCGGCAGCAGGATGCGCCAGAAGAAGCCGAAGGGGGTGCAGCCGTCGATCGTCGCGGCCTCCTCCACTTCCCGGGGGATGGTGCGGAAGAAGGCGCGCAGGATGATGATCGTCATGGGCAGTCCGAAGGCGGCCTGCGGCAGGATCACGCCGAAGGGGTTGTCGAGCAGCCCCATGATCCGCAGCAGGACGAACAGCGGCAGGATCGCCACGGCGAAGGGGAACATCAGCCCCATCGCGAACAGCGTGTAGAGGAACTCCCTGCCGCGGAAGGCGAAGCGGGCGAACACGTACGCCGCCATGGCCGACAGCCCGACGACGATGAGCGTCGTGGCCCCCGCGACGAAGACGCTGTTGACGAGCTGGCGCCAGAACGAGCCGGAGAACAGCACGTCGGTGTAGTTCGACGGGACCCACGGGTCGGGCAGGCCGAACGGGTTGACCGACAGCTGGCCGGTGTCCTTGAACCCGCCGATCACGGCGAACAGCAGCGGCACCACGACGAACGCGCCAAGGATGATCACGACCGTGTGCAGCGAGATGGAGCGGAGCCGGCCGAGGCGGGGCCCCGACTGCTCCCTGGTGTGCGCGGTCATCGCTGGTCTCCCATGGTGGTGATCGCTCCCTGTGTGTCCCGGCGCATGACGAACCGCTGATAGCCGAGCGCGAACACCAGGCTGATCAGGAACATCACGACGCTGATGGCGCTGCCGTAGCCGATCTGGGAGCGCTTGAAGCCGAACTGGAACATCGTGACGGCCATGGTCTCGGAGGAGTGGATGGGCCCGCCGGAGGTGAGCACCCACACCAGGTCGAAGAGCTGGATGGCCCCGATGATGGACAGGAACACGCTGATGCGGATCGTCGGCCCGAGCAGCGGAAGGGTGACGTACCGGAACTGCTTCCAGGGGCCGGCGCCGTCGATCGAGGCCGCCTCGCCGAGCTCCTTGGGGATGGACTGGCGGCCGGCCAAATAGAGGATCATGTGGAAGCCGAAGTACTTCCAGATCATGACCAGGAACAGCGACATCATGACCGTGTCCGGCTCGGCCAGCCAACTCGACTGCAGGCTTTCCAGGCCGATGGCGCCGAGGATCTGGTTGGCCAGGCCCGCCTCCGGCGACAGGATCATGGAGAACAGCACACCGGTGATCACTTCGGAGAGCACGTACGGGGCGAAGAACAGCAGCCGGTAGAACGCCCGGCCGCGCATCTTCTGGTTGAGCAGCATCGCGATCGCCAGAGCGAGCGGGAGCTGGATCACCAGGGACAGGACGATCAGCAGCGCGCCGCGGCGGAGGTCGCCGAGGAACACCTCGTCGGCGAACATCCGGGTGTAGTTGTCCAGCCCGATCCAGTTGTCCGGCAGACCCCCGAGCCCGTTCCACTTGAACAGGCTGGTGTACGCGGCCACCGCGATCGGCGCCAGCACCAGCAGCACGAACAGCACGAGCCCGGGCAGCAGGAACAGCGTGATCGTCGCCAGACCCCTGAACCGGCGACGGCGCGCGGATGGAGCGGGGCGCGGGCTCGCCCGGCGCGGCGGGTCGGCCGCGTCCGAGGGCCGGTCGGTCAGCGCGGGTCGTGTCATCGTCTTCCCCCAGCGTGGAGCCCCGGGCGCAGCCCTGGGGAAACGCGGCACGGTGCCGCTCGGTGGTCGGTGGTGATGGCGGGCCGCGGGCGGGAACCACGCCCGCCCGTCCCGACGTGCGTGGTTCCCACTTCGACGTCCGCGTTCTCGCTACTCGGACTTGGCCGTCTCGGTGATGGCCTGGGTGACCTGCTCAGGGGTCTTGGAGCCGGCGATCAGCGCGGCCACGCTGTCGTTGACCTCCTGGCCGACGGCCGGCGGGTAGGCCTGGTCGAGGTAGAGCTGGAACCCGGTGGCGCCGGCCAGCTGCTTGGCGACGACGGCGAGGTTCGGGTCCTTCACGGCGCCCTCCTCGCCCTTGAGCACGGGCTGGATGGCGCCGGTGGCCACCGCCGCGCCGTGGACTTCCTTGCTGGAGAGGAACTTCAGGAAGTCAACCGCCGCAGGCGGGGCGTTCACGCCGACCGCGTACCCGCCGCCGCCGCCGAAGGCGTCGGTGGCCGAGCCCTTGCCGCCGTCGACGGCCGGGAAGGGGAAGAAGCCGAGCTTGTCGCCCAGGCCCTTCTTGCTCGCGTCCTTCTCGACGGTCGGCGCCCACTGGCCCATCAGTTCCATGGCGGCCTTGCCGTTGCCCATGAGCGCGGCCTGGCCGTCGGGGGTGGAGTAGGCGGCGCCGAGGAAGCCCTTCTGGAACGGCTGCAGGTCGGCCAGCTCCTTCAGCTTCGCGCCGGCCGCGATGAAGTCGGGCTTGTTGAAGTCGTCGTCGACGGCCGCCTGCTTGAGCGCGTCCAGGCCCGCGATGCGCATGGCGAGGTAGGCCCAGTAGTAGTGGCCGGGCCACTTCTCCTTGCCCGCGAGAGCGATCGGGGTGATGCCGGCCGCCTTGAGCTTCTTGGCCGCGTCGATGAACTCGGTCCAGGTGGCGGGCGGCGCGGCGATGCCGGCCTTCTCGAACAGCGTCTTGTTGTACCAGAAGCCGACCATGCCGATGTCCTGCGGAATCGCGTAGGTCTTCTGGTCGAACTGGTAGGCCGCCAGCGAGGCCGTGGTGAAGTCGGCGATCCAGGTGGCGGCCTCGGAGGAGAGGTCCTTCACCAGCCCGGCGTCGATCTGCTGCTTCAGCACGCCACCACCCCAGGTGGTGTAGATGTCCGGGGTCTTGCCGGACTGCGTGACCGTGGCGAGCTTGGCCTTGAAGGCCTCGTTCTCGATCGGCACGTTCTTGATCGTGATGTTCGGGTGCGCGGCCTGGTACTCCTTGACCTTCTGCGCGTAGAAGCTTTTCATGGGTTCAGTGGTGGAGATGTTCCACCACTCGACCGTGACCTTGGCCGCGGACGCCGCTCCGGTCGCCGTCCCACCCGCGTTCGTCTGCCCTCCTCCGCACCCACCCGCGAGCAGCGCCGTCGCCGCCGCTAGTAACACCACACTTCGCCGAGTCAACGACATCGTGGTTTCCTTCCTTCTTCGCCTTCTTCGCGCGCCCGCCTGAGAAGCTACGACTCCCCCGCCGAGAACTCTGAAACTTTCTTTGACACCCCCGAATATTTCGTGACCCGGAGAGTACGTAAAGCCCCCGTAACACGTCAATAGCCACGACAGAACGGGTTCGCTGTGTCGAGGACAGCATGGCGCGCGAGGGGTCGCTCAGAACAGTGGCCCCGGCGGCGAAATTCCGAAAGCTTTCGGATACACTCCGTCGCATGTCAGCGAAGAGGCGGGTCACCATCGCTCTGATCGCCGAGGAGGCCGGAGTCTCGGTCCCGACGGTGTCCAAGGTCGTCAACGGCCGCCCCGAGGTGGCGCCCGAAACACGCCGCCGGGTCGAACGCCTGCTCCACGAGCACGGCTACCGGCGGCGCACCGGTCAGGGAGACGGTCCTGTGGGCCTCATCGACCTGGTCTTCGCCGAGATCGAGAGCCCGTGGGCGATGGAGATCATCCGCGGCGCCGAGACGGCGGCTCGCGAGGCCGACGCGGCGGTGGTGGTCTCGGTGCTGCACACCCATTCGGGGCCGGGGCGCGACTGGCTCGACCGCATCGCCGCCCGCCGCACCGACGGCGTGGTCCTGGTCGCCTCCAAGCTGACCCGCCGGCAGCACGGCCAGCTCCTCGCCCGCTCCATCCCCTTCGTCATCGTCGACCCCGAGGGCGAGCCGGCGCCCGACGTCGCCTCGGTGGGCGCCACCAACTGGCACGGCGGCCTCGCCGCCACCCGTCACCTGCTGGAGCTCGGCCACCGCCGCATCGGCATGATCGGCGGGCCGCCCGAGATGCTCTGCAGCCGGGCGCGCATCGACGGCTACCGCGCCGCCCTGGAGACCGCGGGGGTGGCCGTGGACCCCTCGCTGATCCGCTACGGCGACTTCCTGGTGGACTCCGGCCACGTCCACGGCAAGGCGTTCCTCGAACTGCCCGACCGGCCCACCGCCGTCTTCGCGGGCAGCGACATGCAGGCGTTCGGCGTGTTCGAGGCCGTGCGGCGGGCGGGGCTGCGCGTGCCCGACGATCTCAGCGTGGTGGGGTTCGACGACCTGCCCCTCGCTCGCTCGGCGTGGCCGCCGCTGACCACCGTGCGCCAGCCGCTGGAGGAGATGGCCGCGCTGGCGACGCGCATGGCGCTGGAGATCTCGCGCGGCGACTCCCTGGAGACCCGGCGGGTGGAACTGGCCACCGACCTGCTCATCCGCGACAGCACGGCCTCGCCGACCTCGTGAGTCCCGGCGCTGCCCCGGCGGCCGGCCCCTCAGGGGCGCCGGCCGCGGCCGCGCGAGGCGGATTCCGCCCTCCGCACGGCGGCCGGACGGTCTTGACGTTTATCGTCTGCCCGTTTTAGGTTCGGGAACGAAAACTTCCGCTGAACTTTTGAAACGTTTCGGAGGCCCGGGTGCCGAGCCGGCCACGGGTCTCCACCTGCGGGAATCCGCCGTGCCCGCCGTCGGCGGGACACGATCGGATCACGGCGGCGCGGAGCGGCACCCACGCCGCCGTGATCTCCCGGCGCCGCTCCGGCCCGCACGTGCGACACGGGCCACGAGGAGTTCACCGTCCTCGGTCGCGAACGGCCGAGGCGGCACGCGCAGGCGGGCGATCACCGGTGGCCGGGAGGCGGGAATCGTCGCCGGCCCGTCCCCCCGGCCGGGCACGACGGCTCAGGGGACGGAACGGATCTTCCACACCAGGCCCGCGCCGAGCAGCGTCAGCGCCGCGGCGGTGAGGTACAGCACCGGATAGCCGCCCAGCCCGGACACGATGGGGCCGGCGATCACCGGCCCGAGCACCTGCGGACCGGAGTTGGCGATGTTGATCACACCGAGGTCCTTCGCCCGGCCGGCCGCCGCGGGGAGCACCTGGGTGACCAGGGCGTTGTCCACCGAGAGATAGACGCCGAACCCGATGCCCATGATCACGGCGGCGACCAGGACCATCGTCCACTGGGGCCAGAAGGCCATGATCACGGCGGGGACGGCGCTGACCACGCCCGCCACCGTCACGAGCTTCTTCCGCCGGCCGATGCGGTCGGAGATCACGCCGCTGATCACCGCGGTGAGGACCACCGCGACGGAGTAGACGACGACGAGCACCAGCAGGCCGTCCTCGGCCTTGCTCCCGGGGAACAGCCGCTCGTAGCCCACCGCGTCGGTGAGGAAGTACAGCAGGTAGAGCAGGGCGATGGAGTTGCCGAGCTGCATCAGGAATCGGGTCAGCCAGGCCCAGGCGAAGTCGGGGTGGGCGCGCGGGCTCACCCAGAACCCCCGCAGGAAGCTCCCGAGGTCGAACGGCGGCCGGTGCGCGGCGGGAAGCCGGGGGTCGGGCGTGGTCAGGACGAACGGCAGCACGCCGAGCGGCACGAGGACGCCGATCAGCAGGTATCCGGACCCGGTGGTCGTGACGACCATCGTGACCAGCACGACCGCCAGCACCACGCCGAGCGTCTGCGGGACGCCGATCCATCCGGACACCTCGCCCCGCTGGCGGACGGGGACGTGGTCGGGGACGCCGGCGGTGAGCGCGGCCTGCATGGCGTTCAACCCGGCCTGCGCCAGGCACCAGCCGATCAGCACGCCTGCGACGGATCCCTGGAACGCCAGGAAGACCAGGCCCAGGCCACCGGCGAACGCGCCCAGCAGCGTCCACGGGTGACGCCGGCCGAAGCGGCCGGCCGTGCGGTCGGACAGGGCCCCGGCCACCGGGTTGAAGACCATGGCCACCGCGGCGCCGACGCCGGTCACCCAGGCCAGGGTGCTCTCTTTGCCCGCAGGGGCCGCCAGCGCGATCTGCTGCGGCAGCAGCACCTGGAGCGGGCCGAAGTACCCCATCCACAGGACCAGGTTGGCCAGCGAGATGAACCCGACCCAGCGCGGGCCGACCCGTCTGACGGGCTCGGCGAGGGCGAGAGGTAGATCGTGTGACGGTGTGACGGGGGGGACGGTGCTCACCGGCGCGGCTCCAGGGTGACGAGACGTGTTCGGATCGTAGCCGTCCGCACCGCCCCGAGAAAGACCCACTTCACCCTCCCGAGAAAGAACCCCTTCACCTCTCCGGGGAGAGCCCACATCACCGTCCCGGGAAGACACCACTATCCCCGGGAAGAGCCCACTCCACCGTCCCGATAAGACATCACCGCCCCCGAGGGAGAGCCCACGTCACCGTCCCGACAAGGCATCACCGCCCCCGGGAAGAGCTCAGATCACCGTCCCGAGAAGACTGTCACCGGGGAGAGCCCGCTTCACCGTCCCCGGGAAAGATCCGCTTCCCGTGCGCGCCGCGACCGGCGTCCTGGGGCGGCCGTGGCGGCGGCCGGGGGCTAGGACCTGCGGGCGGTGAGGACCTCGGTGGTGACCTCCTCGTACCAGGTGCCGCCCGGGTTGGCCTCCGTCAGCGCGGCGCCGAGGGCCTCGGCGAAGTCGGGCAGCCGGTCTCTCAGGCGGGCGGGCGTGGAATGGGAGAAGGAGAACTGCAGCCCGATCACCTGCTCGGTGTCGCGCCGCACCGTGCGGTGGAACGACGCCGCGGAGATCACGCTGAACGCCGACTCGGCGAGCACGTCGATGTGATGGCGGCCGGACTGCTGGAAGGACTCGCCGCTCACCCTCCACTCCAGCTCGAACCGCCGCCGGACCGCCTGCACCACCGGCTCCCACGGCGGCTCCACGGGCGCGCGGCCCGGTCCCGCGAGCACGACGGCCCCGTCCGGCGGGAGCATGGCGTCCAGGTCGGCGAGCACGCCGGCGCGCTTCATCCAGTGGAACGAGCGGCCCATGACGACGTGGCCGACGCGCCCGAGCGGCAGATCCGCCAGACGGCTGGAATCGCCCTGGATCCACTGGATGTTCGAGGGGGCTCCGCGCGCCCCCTCGGCGAGCATGTCCTCACTCGGGTCGACCGCGACGATCGCGCCGGCGAACCGGGACAGCGGGATGGCCAGGGTGCCGGGGCCGCAGCCGAGGTCGAGCACCCTGGACCGCTTGCCGAGGGCCAGCTCGCGCGCGATATGACCGATGACCTCGTCGCCGTACCCGTTGCGGTAGCGGCGGTAATGCGCGGCCGCGCCGTCGAACAGCAGCCTTGGCTCCACCAGCCAATCCTAGTGCGCCTCTCCCCGCCGAGGTGGACCGACGCCGACGGCGCCGCCGCCGCATGCCGGGCGATCGGCCAAGATCCCACGGCCGCCGGCGCACCCCGGGCGGTCGGGCGAGACTCCGGGCCGCCGCACCGCTCGCACCCCTCGGCGACTCCACGGGGGCGCACAGGTGGCACCATGGCAGCGTCCGCAACGAACGATGGAAAGGTCATGTCCATTGACGTCCTGTCATGGCTGGAGGGCCCAGTGAGACGGCTGTTCACGGTCCTGCTGGTGGCCTGCGCGGCTCTGGCCGTGGCGATATCGCCGGCTCTGGCGCACAACGTGCTGACGGGCAGCGACCCGAAGGACGGCGCCCGGCTCGCCTCCCTCCCCGGCCGGGTGACGCTGACCTTCGACCAGCCCGTGCGGGCGGACTTCGCCCAGGTGGCGCTGACCGGGCCCGACGGGTCGATCTCCAAGGCTCCGGTCAAGGTCGTGGACACCAAGGTGACGGCCGAGCTTCCCTCCACGGGGGCGGCGGGCGCGTACGTCGTCGGCTACCAGATCGTCTCCAACGACGGGCACCCCGTCACCGGCAAGATCGGCTTCACCGTCACCGGACCGGCAGCCCCGGACTCCGCCACACCGCCCCCCGCGGGGGCCGCCGCGACGCCCGTCCCCTCGGCGGCGGGAGCGCCGTCCCAGGGCGCGCCGGGCGGGGCCGGGCAACCGGCCGCTCCCCCCGGCGCGGCGGACGGGGCGCCCGTGGACGCACGGCCGCTCGCCGGTTCGGCGGCTCAGGGAACCGGCGGCGGGGGCTGGGTGTGGGGGCTGCTCATCGCCGCCCTGCTGCTCTCGGGCCTCGGCATCCTGGTCGTCGCCCGCGGCCAGGCCCGCACGGCGGGGGGAGGCGGCGCATGAGCACCACGGAGGGGACCGGCGGCGGCACGGCGACACGCCCGTCCGCCCCGGACGACACGGCGCAGCCCGCCGAGCACACCGCGACGCCCCCGGACGACAACGCCACGGCGCCGCCCACCGGCCAGAACTCGACACCCCGGACCGACCACGACACGACGCCGCCCACCGGCCAGAAGGCGGCTTCGGCCACCGGCCAGGACGTGGCTTCGGCCACCGATCACGAGGTGGCGTCCCCGGGGGCCGGGGGCGACGCGGCGCCGGGCGGTGGGGGTGTGCGGCTCGGGCCGGTGTGGGGGCCGGCGGGGGCGGCACTGCTGGCGGTGCTGGTCGCCACCTGGTGGACCTCCTCGCCGGCGGTACCGGGGATCACGCTTCCCGGGCCGCTGGTGGAGTACGGCCTGCCGGTCACCCGCCTCGCCATGCAGCTGTGCGCCCTGGCCGCCGTCGGGCTCAGCCTGCTGCCCAAGCTGCTCGGCTTCGACGACCCTGACCGCACCGAGCCCGTCCTGTCCGGCGCGCGCGCGTGGGCGGTGCTCGCGGCGTTCGGCTGGGCCGTCACGGCGCTGGCCGCCATGGTGCTCAGCGCCGCCGAGCTCTCCCCCGGGCGGGCGCCCGACCCGGGAGCCTTCGTGGAGGCGCTCGGCTCGGGCCAGGGTCTGGTGATCAGCGCCGCGTGCGCTCTGGCCTACACGTTCTTCGGCCTGCTGGCCGTGCGCTTCGGCGAGAACGTGCCCGCCGAGATCCGCATCGTCGTCGCCGTGTTCGGACTGCTGCCGCTGCCGGTCAGCGGGCACGCGTCGAACTGGTACTGGCACGAGCTGAGCATGGTCTCCATGGAGTTGCACGTCGTGGCGGCCGCGCTGTGGACGGGCGGCCTGGTGGCCATGGCCGTGCTGCTGGCGCGGCACCGCGACCTGCTGGCGCGGGCCCTGCCGAGGTTCTCCCGCCTCGCCACCGTGGCGCTGGTGGTGGTGGGCCTGTCCGGGCTGTTCAACGGGCTGGTCGAGCTGGCGCTGTCGCCGATCACACGGCTGCCGGGGTCGCTGTTCACGACGCACTACGGCCAGCTGGTCCTCGCCAAGATCGTCTGCGTGGCGGCGATCGCCCTGCTGGGGGCCAACATCCGCTGGCGCCTGATGCCGGCCGTCGCCCGGCGCAGGCCGGCGGCGTTCGCCGCCTGGGCGGCGCTCGAGCTGACCGTGATGGGCCTGGCCTACGGAGTGGCCGTCGCCCTCACCCGCGCCCCGGTCGCCTGACCCCGCACGGCCGCCGGCCCGGGGTGCCGGGCCGGCGGGGGGTCACGAGGCCGCGGGGCCGGGGGCGGCGGGGGTGCCCAGGGGGAGGGCCGCGGGGGTCTCGGGCTCGCTGGAGCGGCGGCGGCGGTACCACTCGGCGCCGTACCAGGCCGCTCCGAGCGCCACGAGGGTCACCGGGGCCGAGGCCAGGAGATACGGCGGGGCCTCCAGCAGCCGGTCCTGCACGGCGAGGCCTCCGTAGACGCCCGCGGTGACCAGGACGGCCCCGAGGACGGCCCGCACGGCCGGCAGCCGCACCATGAACGCCACGTCCACGCAGACCGCGGCGGCGAGCAGGAAGAACGGGACGGCCGACGGCGGGAAGTCGGCGGCGACCAGCAGCGGCCAGATGAGGGCGCGGAAGCCGACGTAGACCCCGGCCACGGCGGTGGCGCTCCAGTTGCGCCCGATAAGCGCCCGCGCCAGGACCAGCACCATCATCGCCGCGATGCCGAACCACATCGGGTACACCCAGTCGGGAACGGGCAGCGAGAACTTCTCGGCCATGGTCAGGTCGATGGGCCGGCCCATCTGCTCGGCCGCGAACCGGAGGAGGTCGTCCTCCGCGTAGGGCTTCCCCCGGACGAAGGAGGCCAGTTCGAGCACGCCGTACTCCTGGTGCTCGCTCGGGAAGAGCGTGTTCTCCAGGAAGAAGACGAAGAAGGCTCCGAGCATGACGGTGCGCCGCCGTCCCGGGAGCGCGTAGAGGTACCAGCCGCGGATCACTCCGGCGATCATGAAGGCGGTGCCGACGTACAGCAGCATGTGGGACGGGCTCCACGAGGTGATGTCGACCCCGTTGATCCGGTGGTTGATCAGGTCGATGGGCACGGCGATGAGGAAGGCGCCGGTGCCCCACTGGATCAGCCGCTGCGCGGTGCGGTCGACTCCGTACCCGGTGTAGCTGTGCACGATCGTGAGCGCGAGGACGATGGCGGTGCCCGCGCTGTTGAGCAGGTGCGGCGGCGCCAGGTCGTCGCGCAGCCACTTGAAGTGCCACGAGACGTCCCACGAGGCCCCGAGGACCTTCAGGACGAAGGCGCCGATCCAGCTGAGGTAAAGGACGCGGAGCAGCTCTGGCGGCGTCTCGCGGCCGGCCTCGCCCCGCGTCCAGTAGGGGCGGGCCCACTCGAAGGCCTCGACCGCCTTGCCCCTGCCCCACCGCCATGGGAGCAGCACGCGTCCGCCCGCTGGGATGTCCTCGGCCTCGTTACCTGCGCCTAGCTTCACGCCATGCATGATGCCTGCCGCCGGACATGCTCCGCAATCGGGAGTTACCCCGAGAAATCCTGTAGATACCTCGGGGTCGGTGTCTCAGCGGTCTCTCAGCGGCGGGTAAGTAGGCTCTCCGCATGAGGGTTCGGGGGAGACGGCGGGTGGCGCTGGTCGCCGTGGTGCTCGCGGCGGCCGGCGCCGTGGCGTGGGCCGTGTGGCCGTCGCCGCCGGTGCGGGCGTTCGACCAGATGATCTCGGTCGTGGACGGGCCGGCGAACGACCAGAAGGTGATGCTCGACACCACCTTCTTCCCGCCGGCCACGGGAGGGAAAGGTCCGGCCGTGCTCCTCGCGCACGGCTTCGGCGGCAGCAAGCGCAGCGTGCGCGACGAGGCCGTCCGGCTGGCCGGCGAGGGGTACGCCGTGCTCACCTGGTCGGCCAGGGGCTTCGGCGCCTCCACCGGGCAGATCGCGCTGAACTCCCCCGACTACGAGGTCAAGGACGTCAAGCAGCTGATCGACTGGGTGGCCCGGCGCCCTGAGGTGCTGCTCGACGCGGCGGGCGACCCCCGCCTCGGCCTCGCGGGCGGCTCGTACGGCGGGGCGATCACGCTGATGGCGGCCGCCTATGACGGCCGCGTCGACGCCATCGTCCCGCAGATCACCTGGTACGACCTGGCCGACGCGCTGTTCCCGGACGCGACGGGCGAGGGGCCCGGCAAGGGCGTCTTCAAGCGCATGTGGGCGGGCCTGTTCTTCAGCCGGGCCGCCGGCTCGCCTCTCGCTCCGGGCGCGGACGCCCAGGGCCTGCTCGCCGGCGGCCAGGGGTCGGGCGGCACGGGCGCCCCCGATGCCGCGAACACGACGAGCGGCCCGAGCGCGACGAGCGGACCAAGCGGGACGAACGCGACGAGCGGGACGAGCGGCGGCACCTCAGGCGGGACGAGCGGGCCGGGCGGCGGCGCGTCGGGCTCCGGCGGGCCGGACGCGGCGGCGCGAGAGGCGCAGTGCGGGCGTTTCCTGCCGGCGATCTGCGACATGTACCAGCAGGTGGCCGAGACCGGGCGTGCCACCCCGGCCGCCGTCGAGACCCTCCGCGCGTCGAGCCCGATCTCGGTGCCCGGCAGGATCCGTGTGCCGACCCTGCTCATCCAGGGCAAGTACGACTCGCTGTTCCCGCTGTCGCACGCCGACGCCAACGCACGGGCGATCGCCGCGACCGGCGCCCCGGTGCAGGTGGCGTGGTTCGACGGCGGCCACGACGGCGGGGACGGCGAGCCCGACTGGGTGGCCGAGCGCACGATCGGCTGGTTCGGCCACTGGCTCAAGAAGGACGGCACGCCGCTCGGCGACGCCTTCACCGTGACCAGGAACGGCGGGCGCGACCCGGGCACGCGCCGCCCGGTCCTGCTGCACGCCGCCTCCGGCCGCTATCCCGGCCTCGCCGGCACGGCGTCCTCGTCCGTCCCGCTCTCGGGCCCCGAACAGCAGGTGGCCGCCCCTCCGGGCGGCTCCCCCGCCTCGATCTCCACGGTGCCCGGCATGGGCGGCCTGCTGAGCAACCTCGGCGGGGCCGGCGTGGCGATCGACATGCCGGGCCAGGCCGCGGCCTTCGAGTCCGCGCCCCTCACCGCCCCCTTGCAGGTCACCGGCACTCCCACGGCGGGCGTGAAGGTGTACGGGCAGGGCGAGGTCACCCTGTTCGCCAAGCTGTACGACGTGGGCGGGCAGCGCCCGACGCTGCCGCAGGGCCTGGTGGCGCCGTTCCGGGTCACGGCGACGCCGGCGGGCACGCCGGTGACCGTCACGCTGCCGGCCATCGACCACCGGTTCGACGCCGGGCACCGGCTCCGCCTCGTGCTGAGCACCACCGACATGGGTTTCGCCTCGCCCACCGCCCCGGCCGTCCACCGCGTGGGGCTGGCCTTCCCGGCGTTGACCGCGCCCGCCGACCCGGGGCTGCGCGGGGCCGGCGGCGGCCTGAGCTGGTGGACCCTGGCCCTCCCGCTCGCCGCGCTGGTCGTCGCCGCCGTGATCTTGCTCCTCGGGCGGCGCGGGCGCGCGGACGAGCCCGACGCCGCGCTCGCCGGGGTGCCGCTGCGCATCACCGGCCTGAGCAAGAGGTACCGCGACGGCGAGCCCGCCGTGGACGACCTGTCGTTCCAGGTGGACAAGGGCCAGGTGCTCGGCCTGCTCGGGCCGAACGGCGCCGGCAAGACGACCACCATGCGCATGATGATGGGGTTGATCCACCCCGACGCGGGCGAGGTCCGCATCTTCGGCCACCGCGTGACGCCGGGCGCGCCGGTGCTGTCCCGCCTGGGCTCCTTCGTCGAGGGGCCGGGTTTCCTGCCCCACCTGTCCGGCAGGGAGAACCTCGATCTCTACTGGCGGGCCACCGGGCGGCCGCGTGCGGACGCCCACATGGACGAGGCGCTGGCGATCGCGGGCCTCGGCGCGGCGCTCGACCGGGCGGTGCGCACCTATTCCCAGGGCATGCGCCAGCGCCTGGCCATCGCCCAGGCGATGCTCGGCCTGCCCGACCTGCTGGTGCTGGACGAACCCACGAACGGCCTGGACCCGCCGCAGATCGCCGAGATGCGCCGCGTCCTGATCCGCTACGCGCGGGCCGGTCGCACGGTCATCGTCTCCAGCCATCTGCTGGCCGAGGTCGAGCAGACCTGTGACCACGTGGTGGTGATGCACCGTGGCCGGCTGGTCACCGCGGGGCCGGTCAGCGGCCTGCTCGGCGGCGCGGCGGCGTCCAACGGCTCCCCAGGGCGTCTTGAGGACGTCTTCCTCGACCTGATCGGAGAGAAGGCATGACCTCGCTGGAGACGGAGGCCGCCGGAGTCCGCGACGCCCGGGCGGCCACCGCGTACGCGCCGGGGCGCACGCTGCCGCTCCGGGTCGAGATCGTGCGCCAGCTCAAGCGGCGCCGCACGGCCGTGATGTTCGGGCTGCTGCTGGCCCTGCCGTGGGTGCTGGTCGTGGCGTTCTCGCTCGGCCCGGCGCCGGCGCAGCAGAACTCGCTGCGGCTGTCCGATCTCGCCACGCAGGGCGGGCTGAACTTCGCGGCGTTCACGCTGTCGGTGTCGGCCACGCTGCTGCTGGTGGTGGCGGTGGCGCTGTTCTGCGGTGACACCGTGGCCAGCGAGGCGAGCTGGTCGTCGCTGCGTTACCTGCTCGCCGCGCCGGTGCCGCGCGGCCGGCTGCTGCGCCAGAAGCTGATCGTCGCGCTGGGGTTCTCGGCCGCGGCGGTCATCACGGTGCCCTCGATGGCGCTGCTCGCCGGCACGGTGACCTTCGGCTGGAAGGACGTGCGGCTGCCCGGCACCGGGGAGGTCATCGCGGCGACCGCGGTGCTGCCGCGGTTCGCCATCGTCGTCGGCTATGCCCTGGTGAGCCAGCTCGTCGTGGCCGCGCTGGCGTTCCTGCTGTCGGTGAGCACCGACTCGCCGCTGGGCGCGGTCGGCGGCGCGGTCGGGCTGGTCATCGTCAGCAACATCCTGCAGGCGGTGGAGGCGCTCGGTGTGCTGCGCGAGTACCTGCCGACGTTCTGGAACACCGCCTGGCTGGACGCCCTGGTGCCCGAGCTCGACTGGAGCGGCATGGCCAAGGGGGCGGCGCTGTCGGTGACCTACGCGTCGATCCTCATGGCGCTGGCCTTCCGCCGCTTCCGCCGCAAGGACGTCGTCTCCTGACGACGCGAGGGCGCCGGCGCCGCGCCCGGCCCGGCCGCGTGCTCATCTCAATGGTCGGCCGCGGCGGTGGAAAGCGAGACGGTGGCGGCGGCGGGGCCGGCCGGGGCGGGGCGGGCGGGCACCAGCAGCGCCGCGAACGCCGCCGTCGCGAGGATCGCGGTGCCGGCCCACAGGGCCGGGTGCAGCCCGGAGACGAACGCCTCGGCGGAGCCGTATCCGCCCGCCGTGGCGAACACGCCGGACAGCACCGCGACGCCGATGACGATGCCGATCTGCCGCATCGCGTTGTTGACCCCGGAGGCCACGCCTTGCTCCGCCTTGGACACGAAGTCGAGGGTCTGCCGGGCGGCGAGGGCGAAGAACAGGCCCATGCCGACGCCGGCGACCACCATGCCGGGCAGCAGCAGAGAGTAGGAGACGGCGGGAGAGATGACCAGGGCGAACCAGGCGAGCGCCGCCCCCTGCAGGACCGTGCTCGCCACCATCAGCCGGCGCACTCCGAGCCGCTCGCCGAACACCCCGGTGAGCGGTGCCACCAGCACGGGCATCATCGTCCACGGCAGGGTGCGCACCCCGGCGTCCAGCGGTGAGTAGCGCAGGACGTTCTGCAGGAACTGGGTCAGCAGGAAGACCGCTCCGAGCATGCCGCCCTGCACCAGCAGGGCCACCAGGTTGGACAGGGCGAAGCCCCGGCTGCGCACGAGATGCGGTGGGATGACGGGGTTGGGAGCCCTGCGTTCCCACAGCGCGAAGCCGGCCAGCACCACCATCCCGGCCACGATGGGCGAGAAAACCTGCGGGTCGGTCCAGCCGAGGGTGGTGCTGCGGATCAGTCCGAAGACGAGGCCGAACAGCCCCGCCATGATGAGCAGCGTGCCGCGCACGTCCAGCCGGTTGTAGGGGCCGCGGCTCTCGCCGAGGAACCGCGCCGCCGCCGGCAGCAGGAGGATCCCCAGCGGCACGTTGATCCAGAAGATCCCCTGCCAGTCGCCGTATCGGATCACCGCGCCGCCGATCCAGGGACCGAGGGCGATGCCCAGCCCGATCATGCCGCCGAAGCCGGCGATCGCGGCGCCGCGGCGCTCCGCCGGCACCGCGGTGACCACGAGGGTGAGCGCGAGGGGGATGATCACCGAGGCGCCGACGCCCTGGACGGTCCTTGCGGCGAGGAGGACGCCGATCGAGCCGGCCAGGCCGGCCGCCGCCGAGGCCGCGGTGAACAGCACGACGCCGATGATGAAGACGCGGCGCCTGCCGAACCTGTCGCCCACCACCGCGGCCGCCAGCAGGCAGACGGCGTAGACGAGGGTGTAGACGTTCACCGTCCACTCGAGGCTCTCCAGTGACGCGCCGAGATCCTCGCGCAGGGTGGGCAGGGCGGTGGTGACGACCAGAGTGTCCAGCGCGGCCATGAAGGCCGCCACGCCGGCGATGAGAAAGGTGAGAACGCTGCCACCCCGCACGCTCATGGGGCGCCTCCTCCGGACGGATGCCAGTATAGATAGTGGATAGTAACACTATTCACTATGGGGCGACAGTGCCTCGCGCCCCCGCCGCGTCAGCGGCCGCTCTCGTCGCCGAGCGGGGACCACGGGTACGCGCGGCCGGCGCCACCCGCGATCTCACTGTGCTTGTTCACGGCGTCGAGACGCGAGACCGCCCCCAGCTTGTTGAAGATGTTGCGCAGATGGCGCTTGACCGTCCCTTCGGTGACCGACAGGCGGGCGGCGATCTGCCGGTTGCTCATCGCCGCGGCCACCAGCGCGAGAACCTCCTGTTCCCGCTCGGACAGCGGTCCTGAGTACCCGCTCTCTATGTTGACGAAGGTCTCCCGGGACACCGCCAGCGTCACCTGCTCATCGGTGCTGGTGACACTGCGGAGCGCGGCCACGAGGTCACGCCTGCTGATGCCCTTGTGCATATAGCAGCGGACGCCGACCTCCAGCATCGCCCTGACGAGCTGGATGTCGTCGTACATGCTGAGCACGGCCAGGACGGAGTCCGGAGACACGTCGCGCAGACGCCGGACGACGTCGATGGGCCGGCTGTGCGGCGTGTCGATGTCGAGCAGCACGACATCGGGGCGGGCTCTGGCCACCAGGTCGACGATGGAATCGGTGCCGTCATCCACCACGGAGAAGTCCTCCTCGGCCAGGAGGACTTCTCGTAGCACCTCCCGCGGAAGGGTGTGCTCGTCGGCGATGACGATGCGAATGCGGTCGCGTCCCTCCCCGAGACTCGCGACCGGCCTCCACTCACGTTGGGATATCACCTTTGACGACGGACTCCTTGACGAGGTTCCTGCTCTCACTCAGATCTCCCCCGAGGCGGAATATCAAGCGTTCAGCAAACAAAGGGTCGCGTGACATCTCCTCCATGCTCCAGCCGGCTACAGCCCCCCTGATTCGGCCTAGACGCCGCCGATAGCCCGCCTGGATTCAGCAGTGATAGCACATCATACCTAAGACACCCATAAGCCGGAAATTGGTTTGGCAGCAAATTAGCCAGAATCACGTTCTATTTCAGATACCCCCAGTTCACCGCCCTCATCCTGTCACCGCGATATACATGAGGTCGCCTCAATTCAGACTGAGCGAGGCTCATAATTATCTCGACTCTAAGTGTCCGAAACCTGTATTTCAGTCGCCCGAAACCTCGTACAGCTGCACCTTTCCACGAGGTTAAATGTCGCGGAGCGCAATATCACGAGCACAAGAAATTCTTAAGCGTTTGTTTCACGACATTCACCGCACCGGCGGCCGGATTCCGCAATCTTTCTCTGGGACACGGCGGAACCGTGACCCAAGGGGGCCACGGTTCCGTGCGGGCACGACGAAACCGCCCCTCATCCATCGTCACGGAAGAGGGGCGGCCGGGTGGGTCAGGCTCCTACCGACGAACTCGACGGTTTGCGGGCAGATGGAACAAAGGGCGCAGAGACTTCACTTTCCTCCGGAATTCCATGTCGTTCCCACCAACGGGCGAGCGGGGCCGGCGACCACCACGCCCAGCGACCGAGCAGTCGCATGGTGGCGGGCACCAGCAGGCCGCGGACGACCGTCGCGTCCACCACGAGGGCGATCACCACGCCGATGCCGATCATCTTCAGGACGGTGACGTTGATGGTGACGAACGCTCCGATCACGACCCCCAGCAGGAGCGCGGCGGCGGTGATGATGCGGGCCGTGTGCTGGACGCCCACCGCCACCGACTCCACCGGGTCGTGCGACCGCAGGTAGTGTTCGCGGATCCTGGCCAGCATGAACACCTCGTAGTCCATCGCCAGCCCGAACGTGACCGCCGCGATCATGACGGGCATGTTCGCGTCGATGAAGCCCGGGGCCTTGAAGCCCAGCGGTCCCGACAGGAAGCCGTCCTGGAAGATCAGGACCATGGCCCCGAAGGCCGCCGAGAGCGACAGCAGGTTCAGGATCACGGTCTTGATCGGCAGGATCACCGAACCGAAGGCCAGGAACAGCACGATGAACGTCACGACCGAGACGATGAGCAGCATCCATGGCAGCCCCCTCGCCAGCATGTCCAGCATGTCAACGATGGAGGCGGGGCGGTTGGTGAACTGCGCGACGGCCCCGGCGGGCGGCGGCTCGGCGCGCAACTTGACCACCACATCCCTGATCTCCTTGCCGTACGGGCTCAGGGAGTATCCGAGAGTGATCCTGGCCAGGTTCCCCTCGGTGCCGGTGACCGCCGAACGCTCGACGCCGTCGATGCGCCCGAGCCGCTGGGCGAAGTCGTCCAGCGCGGCCTTGGCCTGCGGGGTGCCGGCCGATCCGGGCATCCGGACCACCGTGGTGATCACCTTGGTGGGGTCGTACGTGAACTCCTGGGCCAGCTGACGCGTCACGACCACGCTGTCGGTGTCGTCGGGCAGGGCCCATTCGGCCGGCCGCGACCAGACCGCGCCGATCAGGGGCAGGCCGAGCGCCACCAGGACGACGGTGATCGACACCACCGACATGAGCGGCCGGCGCATGACCGCGTGCGCGGTGCGGTACCACCCGGTTCCCACCTCGCCGCTCCGCCGCCCCGGCAGCGGGATGCGGAGCGAGTTGATCCGGTGGCCGGCGACGCGGAGCAGGGCGGGCAGGACCAGCAGCGCGCTCAGCACCGCGAACAGCACCACGCTCGCTCCGGCGTACGCCAGGGAGGTCAGGAAGCGCGAGGGGAACACCACCAGGCCGCCCAGCGTGACGGCGACCGTGATGCCCGAGACCACCACGGTGCGGCCGGCCGTGGCCGTGGACCGCACGACGGCCTCTTCGACGTCGAGGCCCGCCTCCAGCTCCTCCCGGAATCTGCTGACGATGAGCAACGCGTAGTCGGTCGCCAATCCCAGCCCGAGGATCACCACCACGTTGATCGCGGCGGTGGACAGGTCGACGAAGCCGCCGACCACGCGCAGCACGCCGAGCGAGCCGATCGCGACGAGGATGGCGATGGCCAGCGGCAGAGCCGCCGCGACGACACTGCGGAAGATCAGCAACAGCAATATCAGCAGCAACGGGAAGGAGATCAGCTCGGCCCTGCTCAGGTCGCGGTTGCTGATCGCGTTGAACTGCACGGCCACCGCCGTGAGGCCGCCGAAACGCTCGGTGAGGTCCGGGGCGTCGAGCACCTTCACGATGTCCTGGTAGACCTTGACCTGTTCCTCCTCCACCGCGCCCGGCAGCTGGAGGGTGACGTAGGTCTTGTGCCGGTCGGCCGAGACGAAGTCGGCCGAGCCCGTGGACCAGAAGGTCTCCATCCAGGCGTAGGCGTTCTTCGGGAGCTTGGAGGTCGCCCCTTCGACGCGCTGGCGGAACTGCGGGTCGTCCACCGTCATGGTGGGGCTCTCGTAGATGACCACCACGTCTGCGACGTGGCGCCCGAGCGTGGTCGCCAGGAGCCGGTTCGCCTCGGCGGACTCTCCGTTGGGATTGTCCAGGCCGGCGCCACCGCCGAGAATCCCGCCGGCGCCCGAGCCCCAGGCACCGCCCAGGACCACGAACAGCACGGCGGCAACCAGCACCCATACTCGGCGTCTGGCAACAAACCGCCCAATAGTCGCGAACATCTCCATCTCTCCCTCGGAGCGGCGCGCAAGGAGAACGCCACTCACTGTCGGTACCTGGTGGATCCTGAATGACCGCGGCAGAATGAATAGTAGAGATATCCACTATCGATCGCAACCACTCAGACGTCATGGCGGGCGGGGCGCGCGGCCAGACCGCCGAGCAGAGCGCCCAGGCCCGCGACGAGCACGATGGTCCCGGCCCACAGCTCGGCCGGCCACCGCACGCCCTGCGCCAGCTCCAGACCGGCGAGCTGCCCGGCGCACACCAGGCCCGCGTACACCGCCCCCGCGAGCGGCAGCCGCAGCGGCGCCTCGGCCCCGCGCGCCGCGTCCAGCCGGACGAGGGCCAGGTCGGCGAGCAGCGCGCCGCAGACGGCGACGGCACAGACGGTGAGGTACGGGGAGGGGAACTCGTTGATCACCATCAGGCGCACGGCGATGCCGGCGACCAGGGCGGCTCCCGCCCCGAACGTCGCTCGGCGCCGGTGCATGAGCAGGAGCGGAACGGTGAGCAGCAGCGTGGTGATGATGTAGCTCGACACGCCCTGGACCGCGAGGAACTCCTGGGGGGTGTCGATGATCCCGCCGTAGTCGCCGAGGACCGGCTCGTACGGACGGGCGGGCGCGATCGTCATGAACGACGCGCCGTAGTTGAGCATGACCAGGGCGCCCATGATCGCGTAGGTCATCGAGAGCACCCCGGTGAACGACCGCACCCCGCCCTCGCGTGAGGCCCACCACGACCGCAGCGGGCTGGTGCCGAGGATGATGCCGCCGATGGAGGCGACGATGTGGGTGGGGCTGAAGGACGGCAGCAGGCCGATCTCGATGCCGATGGTCTGGTGCCAGATCATGTCGCCGAATCCGCCGACGAAGAAGATCAGCGCGCCGATCGCCCCGAGCCGGTACCCGCTCGGCCAGCCGTCCCGCCACCACACCGGAGCGCGATCCCGGCGCCGGTACGCCAGCAGGAAGGTCCACGCCGCGGTGCCGGCGTAACCGAGGTAGAGGACGCCGTGATACGGGGTGAAGAAGCCTTCGAGGGTGTCGATGACGTTCTTGTGGGCCCATCCGTCGATGGCCAGGCCCGAGATCATGATCGTGCCGAACAGCATGGTCACGAGGTCTTCGCGCGTCGACGCGACTTCCTTGACGCTGACGTCGGTGCCAGATCTGCCCCATTCGAGAATGCTGGTGACCGCCACCCTTCAACTCCTTCTGCGGCGTAAGGACGCGTCGGTCAAGGCAGGGGGCTGCCAGCCGGCGTCGGCGGTGTTGATGGTCAGGCCCGGCGGCACGATCTCGTCGATCCGGTCCAGCACGTCGGCGGGAAGCTCCGCGTCCGCGGCGGTGAGCTGGCTCTCCAGGTGCTCCATGGTCCGGGGACCGATGATCGCCGAGGTCACGCCCGGGTGCTGGAGCACGAAGCGCAAGGACATCTCGATCAGCGACAGCCCGCTCTCGTCGGCGAGCCGTGCGAGCCGCTCGGCGGCCGCGAGCTTGCGCCGGTTCTCCGGCAGGGCCATGTCGTAACGGTGAGGGACCAGCACCGACCGCCGGCTCTCGGGCAGTTCGGCGCCTTCGCGGTACCGGCCGGTGAGCCAGCCGCCGGCCAGCGGGCTCCAGGCGAGCACGCCCATGCCGTGCGCCTGGCAGACGGGGAGCACATCGGCCTCCACCCCGCGGGCGAGGATCGAGTAGGGCGGCTGCTCGCTCACGAACCGCTCCCTGCCGCGCCTCTCCGCGACCCACTGCGCCTCGACCACCTGGTGCGCGGGGAACGTCGAGCTTCCGATGTAGCGCACCTTGCCCGCCCGGACCAGGTCGGTCAGGGCGCCAAGCGTCTCGTCGACGTCGACGAGCGGGTCGGGACGGTGGATCTGGTAAAGGTCGATCCAGTCGGTGCGCAGCCGGCGCAGGCTGTCGTCGACCTCCCGCATGATCCAGCGGCGGCTGTTGCCCCCCTGGTTGGGGTCGTCGCCCATCGCGCCGTGCACTTTGGTGGCGAGGATGACCCGGTCGCGCAGGCCGCTTTCCGCGAGGAACCTGCCGATCAGCTCCTCCGACTCGCCGCCCGAGTAGATGTCGGCGGTGTCGATGAAGTTGACCCCCGCGTCGATCGCCCGCTGGAGGATCTTCGACGACTCGTCGTACCCGTTCTCACCCCACCAGCCGAGCATCATGCCGCCGAGACAGATGGGGCTGACCTTCACACCGGTCCGTCCGAAAAGGCGATACTTCAATACGATCATCTCCTGGGATGCGAGCCCAAAATAGATACGAGAACTGTCTACTATCCTTTTGGTAGACTCGCAAGGTCTCGCGTTTCCGCCCGACGAGACGACCAGAAGGAGGACTTGTGCGCATCGCCGAGCTGAGTCGACGTGCCGACGTACCCGTGCCGACGATCAAGTACTACCTGCGCGAAGGCCTCCTCTCCCCCGGCGAGCGCACGAGCCACAACCAGGCGCAGTACGACGAGACCCACGTGCACCGGCTGAAGATGATCAAGGCGTTGATCGACGTGGGCGGGCTCAGCGTCGCCGCCACCCGCGAGGTCCTCGGCAAGATGTACGCGCCCGGCATGAGCGTCATCGACTCGGCCGGCAAGGCGCAGTTCGCCATGACCACCCCGCGGCCCGTGATCGAGGACGAGGCGTGGGCCGAGGCCACCGAGCAGACCGAGGCGCTGATCAAGCGGCTCGGCTGGCAGGTCCGCCAGACCAACCCGGCCAGGCAGACCCTGACCTCCGCGCTCGCGACCCTGTACCGCCTCGGGCAGACCGGGCAGCTCGAGCTCCTGGACGAGTACGCCCGCACGGCGCGGCAGGTCGCCGAGGCCGAGCTGACCCTGCTCGCGCGAGAGCCCGACCCGCACACGCTCCTGGAGACCGCCGTGATCTGGACGGTCCTCGGTGACATCGTCTTCAGCGCGCTGCGCAGGTTCGCCCAGGAGGACGTCGCCTACGGAGGGCCGGCCGAGGGCCGGCACTCCGCCGAGGACGGCGGAGTGCCCGGGGCCGCCGCCCGCGCGTAGCGTTCCGCCGCGCGCGTAGCGTTCCCGCCGCCCGCGCGCGCGTAGCGGCCCGCCGGCCGTCGGCCGCGGGCGGCGGATGCCTCAGACGGTCACGCTCCCGGCCAGCATGCGGCCGAGCTCCTGGATCGCCTCCTCGGTGTCGGTGAACCGCACGGCCCGCCAGCCGGCCTCCTCCGCGCCCGCGCAGTTCTTGGCGAGGTCGTCCACCAGCACGCACTCGTCGGGACGCACGCCGGCGCGCGCCGCGGCCAGGTCGAAGATCTCCCTGTCCGGCTTGCGAAGCCCCACCACGGCCGAGTTGACCACGTCGTCGAACAGGCCCTCGGGAGGCACCATGCGCCGCCAGTGCTCCTCCCACGCCGGAGGCATGTTCGACAGCATCCCGACGAACAGGCCGAGGTCTTTGATCCGGTGCAGCTCGGTGAGCCACCGGGTGTTGGTCTCCCTGCCGTCGAACCAGGTGTCCGCGAAGCTGACCATCTCCACCTCGACGCCCTCGGCCGCGGTGTAGGCGTCCGCCACCTGGCGGATCCACTCCTCCTCCGTCACCAAGGGCGTGTCCAGCGGCAGCATGACGTCGTCGGTGCCGTAGCTCGCCGTAACCGTGAGAACCGCCTTCAGCAGCGGGTCGGGTTCCAGCCCCGTCTTCTCGCAGAACGCCGTGAATGTGTGGCCGACCGGCGGGGTGAGAACGCCGCCGAAATCCGTCCAGACCGCTTTGATCATTACCGGTCTCCGATCGTTTCAACGGATAATCGGCATTCACCCTTTCATATGAGGGTCAGCAGGGTCTCAGCGCCACGTCATTCCCTGATCACGCGGGCGTCACGCGCTCTTGACGTGGCGTTTCCCCCTGCCTCAAAGCCAGAACAAAAGGATTGCCGCCTTTTCCGGGGGCTGTATAGATTGCCCAGATGTCGGCCCAGCCGGTCATTTGTCATTCGGCCAGAGGTGGTAGCAGGTGCAGACAATCCCAAAAGCTTCGACGCTCACCGAGTTGATCGCGCTTCGTGCCGCGGAGAGCGGCTCGAACATCGCCTATAGGTTTCTCCCCGATGGTGAGCACGAATCACATTCGCTCACCTTCGCCGAGCTGGAGCTGGAGATCCGCGCTCTCGCCACCCGGCTGCGAAGGCATACCGAACCCGGCGACCGGACGCTGATCCTCGCCCCGGACGCCGGCGACTTCGTCCGGGCCTTCCTGGCCTGCCAGTACGCCGGCGTCATCGCCGTTCCCGTGTACCCGCCCATGCCGTTCGACGCCCGGCGCGGCACCGAGACCATCCGGGCGATCGCCCGGGACTGCGGCGCGTGGACGGTGCTCTTCGCCGGCCACGAGGCCTACCGCGACATCATCCGCGAGGCCGCCCCCGAGCTCGCCGAGCTGACCTGGGTCGACGCCGGCCAGGTCGCCGGCGTCGACACCGGCGGCTTCGCGCCCGCGCCGGTGAGGCCCGAGGACGTGTCCTTCCTGCAGTACACCTCCGGCTCCACCTCGCTCCCCAAAGGCGTGATGGTCAGTCACCGGGCGCTGATGCACCAGGAGGAGCTCATCCTCCGGGCGGGCGGCTTCACCGCCGACGACGTCATCGTGAGCTGGCTGCCGCTCTTCCATGACATGGGGCTGATCGGCAACGTGCTGCTCGCCCTGTACGTGGGGTGCGAAGCCGTTCTGATGCCGCCGCTGTCGTTCGTCCAGCGGCCGATCCGCTGGCTGCGCGCGATCTCGCGGTACCGCGCGACCGTCTCCGGCGGGCCGAACTTCGCCTACGAGCTGTGCGTCCGCCGCATCCCGCCGGAGGACAGGGAGGGCCTGGACCTCAGGAGCCTCAAAGCCGCCTTCAACGGCGCCGAGCCGGTGCGGGCCGCCACCCTCGAGGCGTTCACCGAGGCCTACCGCCCGCACGGGTTCGACGAGCAGGCCCTCTACCCCTGCTACGGGCTGGCCGAGGTCACCCTGATGGCCACCGGGTCCCCCCTCGGCACCGGCGCCGTCATGCTCGACGTCGACCTCGGCGCCCTGCAGGAGGGGCGCCTGGTCACCGGCGGCGACCACAGGATCGTCGGGTCCGGCACACCGAGGCTGCACCGCCGGCTGGAGATCGTGGACCCGGCGACCTGCGAGCGGGTGCCGCCGGGCGGCGTGGGCGAGATCTGGCTGGCCGGTCCGGACGTCGCCGACGGCTACTGGGGCCGGCCCGAGGAGACCGAGGCCACGTTCGGCGCCCGCATCGCCGGCACCGGCGAGGGCCCGTTCCTGCGCACCGGCGACCTCGGCGCGATGCACGAGGGGAACCTGTTCGTGTCGGGCAGGCTGAAGGACCTCGTCATCGTCGGCGGCCGCAACCACTACCCGCAGGACATCGAGGCGACGGCCGAGGTCGCGCACCCGCTGGTCAGGCGGGGCTGCGTCATCGCGTTCTCCGCAGAGCACGACGGGGCCGAGCGGCTCGTCGTCGTCGCGGAGGTGAAGCCGGCCGCCGGCGAGGCCGACCTCGACGACATCCGCCGCTCGGTGCGGACGGCCGTCAGCTCCTGCCACGGCGTCCAGGTCGGCGACGTCTTCCTGGTCGACGCCGGAGGGGTTCCGAAGACCTCCAGCGGCAAGCTGCGGCGCCGCACCTGCCGCGCCGCGTACGAAGGCGGCGACCTGGTCGCCGCCGCCCGGCAGCTGGAGGGGGCCCTGTGACCCGCAGACAGGAGGACGTCGCCGAGTGGCTCATCACCCGCGTCGCCGAGATGCTGTCGGTCGAGCCGGCCACTCTGTCGCCTGACGTTCCCTTCACCCACCTCGGTCTCTCGTCCATGCAGGCGGTCGAACTGTCGGACGACCTGCAGCGCTGGACCGGGCTGACCATCTCCCCCACCCTCGCCTTCGACCACCCGACGATCGCCGCGGCGGCCCTGCACATCGCCGAGGCCACCGCTCCCGCGCCGGAGGCCGAACGGGCCCCGGCGAGCACACCGGCGCCCGCCGAGGTCGCCGAGCGCATGCCGATCGCCATCGTGGGCATCGGCGCCCGCCTGCCGGGCGGCGGCGGAGCCGAGGGTTACTGGAAGGTCCTGCGCGAAGGCGTCGACGCGGTGGGCGAGATCCCCGCGAACCGGTGGGACGGCGACGCGCTCTACGACCCCGACCCCGACACCCCGGGCAGGATGAACACGCGCTGGGGAGGCTTCCTCGACGACGTCGAGGGGTTCGACGCCGACTTCTTCGCGATCTCCTCCCGCGAGGCCGCGCGCATGGACCCCCAGCAACGCGTCATGCTGGAGGTCGCCTGGGAGGCGCTGGAGGACGCGGGCATCGCCCCGAGCGGCCTGTCCGGCTCGCTCACCGGGGTGTTCGTCGGCGCGGCCACCTTCGACCACGGCGCGGGGCTGCTCAGCTCGGGGGTCGAGGCCGAGGCCTACGACGGAACCGGCTCGGCCCTCAGCGTCATCGCCAACCGGCTCTCGTACTGCCTGAACCTGCGCGGGCCGAGCATCGTCGCCGACACCGCCTGCTCGTCGTCCCTGGTCGCGGTGCACCTCGCCTGCCAGGCGCTGCGCTCGGGCGAGGCCGAGCTCGCGCTCGCGGGCGGCGTCAACGTCATCACCAGCCCCCGCATCGCGCTGAGCTTCAGCAAAGGCAGGCTGATGGCGCCCGACGGCCGGTGCAAGGCCTTCGACCACCGGGCCAACGGCTACGTGCGCAGCGAGGGCGCGGGGATGGTGGTGCTCAAGCCGCTGGCCCGCGCGCTCGCCGACGGCGACCGCGTCTACGCCGTGATCAAGGGCGGGGCCGTCAACCAGGACGGCCGCACCAACGGGCTGGCCGCGCCCAGCCGTCCCGCGCAGGAGGCGGTGCTGCGCGCGGCGTACGCGGCGGCGGGCGTCGATCCGGCGGGCGTCGACTACGTCGAGGCGCACGGCACCGGGACCGCGGTGGGCGACCCGATCGAGGTCGGCGCCCTGGCCTCGGTGCTCGGCCGGGGCCGCCCGGCCGGACGGCCGCTGCGCATCGGCTCGGCCAAGTCCAACATCGGGCACGCGGAGGCCGCGGCCGGCGTCGCCGGGCTGATCAAGACGGCGCTGTCGCTGCACCATGGCGAACTCCCGCCCACCGTGCACTTCGAGAAGCCCAACCCGCTGCTCGGCCTGGACCGGCTGCCGATCGTCGTGCAGAGCGAGGCCGGGCCCTGGCCCGAGCGTCCCTCGGGCCCGGCGGTCGCCGGGGTCAGCTCGTTCGGCTTCGGCGGGACCAACGCCCACATCGTGCTCACCGCCGCGCCGTCCGCCCTTCCCCCCGGCTCCACCGAAGCCACGGGAACGACCGGGACATCCCGGCACACCGGAACGACCGGCTCCGCCCCTTCGGACGGGACCGCCACATCGGACGGAACCGTCACGCCGGACGCGGCCGCCGTTCACCTGTTCCCCGTCTCCGCGCGCTCGGAGGCCGCGCTGCGCCGCAGGGCCGCGGCGTGGGCCGAGACCGCCCGCCGCCACGAGGGCGACCCCGGCTGGCCGGCCAGGGCGGCCGCCGCCGCCGCGCTCAGGAGCGACCACCACCGGTACCGGGCCGCCGTCGTCGCCTCCGACGCCGGCGAGCTGGCCGAGGCGATGACCGCGCTCGCCGAGGGACGGCGCGCCCCCGGCGTGTCCGGGCCGCATGCCGCCGGCCACCGCTCCCAGCGGCCCACGCTGGTCTTCCCGGGACAGGGCGCCCAATGGGAGGGCATGGGCAGGCGGCTCGCCGAGACCGTCCCCGCCTTCCGTGACGCGATCCGCCGCTGCGACGCCGCGATGTCGCGCGTCCTCGGCCGCGACCTGTGGGACGACGAGACGGGGCTGATGGCCACCGGCACCGCGCACGTCCCTCCCGCCCTGTTCGCCTACCAGGTCGCGCTGGCCGAGGCCTGGCGATCGTTCGGCATGGACCCGGTGGCCGTCATCGGTCACAGCATGGGCGAGATCGCGGCGGCGCACGTCGCCGGAGCCCTGTCGCTGGAGGACGCCGCCCGCCTGGTGTGCGTGCGCAGCGCGCTGCTCACCGAGATCTCCGGGCGCGGCGGGCTGGCGCTGGTCGAGCTGGAGGCGGGCGAGGCGGCCAAGACGATCGAGGGCCGCGAGCACGAGCTGTCCGTCGCGGCCGTCAACGGCCCGCGCGCGACCGTGCTGTCCGGCGCCCCGGCCGCGCTGGACGAGGTGATCACGAGCCTGGAGGCGCGCGGGGTGTTCGCCCGGCGCATCGCCGTGGACTTCGCCGCGCACAGCCCCGAGGTCGAGCCGTTGCAGCCCCGCCTCAGGGCGGCGCTGGAGGGCATCGAACCCCGGACGGCCGCGACGATGATCTACTCGACGGTCGCCGGTGAGCCGGTCGCCGGCACCGACCTCGGCCCGGCCTACTGGGAACGCAACGTGCGCGAGCCCGTGCTGTTCGCCTCGACCCTCTCGCGCCTCATCGCCGACGGGCACGAGAGCTTCATCGAGATCGCGCCCCATCCCGTGCTCAGCCGCTCGGTCGCCGAGCTGGCCGACCACCTCGGCAACCAGGTCACGGTCGTCTCCTCGGCCCGCCGCGACGAGGACGAGGCGCGCGCGCTCCTCCAGGCCGTCGGCGAGATGTACACCCGCGGGGCGGCCGTGCGCTGGCCCGCCGTCCACCAGGGCGCCGCGCACGTCGACCTGCCACCGCACGGGTGGGAGCACCAGAACTTCCCGCTGCTGCGCGCCGGCGCGCGGCCCGCGGCCGCGCCGCGCGGCACGCCGTGGCGCGGCGGCCTGCTCGGCGAGCGGGTGCGGGTGGGCGCGGAGCCCGGCCTGCGCCTGTGGCCGCTTCCGCTGGACCTGGACGGCGCGCCCGAGCTGGCCGACCACGTCGCCGACGGCGTGCCGCTCGTGCCGGGCGCGTACTGGCTGGTCGCGGCGGCGCAGGCCGCCGGCGCGGGCCCGGTCGCGCTGGAGGACGTCGGCTTCGCCCAGCCCTGCCCGATCGGCGGGACCGCCGGCACCGCCGACGCCGACCTGCAGCTCACGCTGCGCCGGGCAGGGCAGGGACGAAGCGTCTTCCTCATCACCTCCGACCGCGGCGCCGGCCCCGTCGTCCACGCGGAGGGCGTCGCCCTCGAGGACGGCGGGCAGGCGCCGCCGTACCCCGCGGTCGAGGAGCTGACCGGCAGGTGCGGCGCCGCCGCCGAGGCCGGCGCGCTCTACGACCGGCTGCGCGAGTCCGGTCTGGACTACGGGCCCCGCTTCAGGGGGCTGACGGATCTGTCGGTGGGCCGCGGCGAGGCTCTGGGCCGGCTGCGCCTTCCGGCCGGCCTGGACGTGGACTGCGCGCCGCTGCATCCCGCCCTGCTCGACGCGGCCTTCCACACCGTGGCGGCCGCCGCGGGCGACCGGCTGCGGGGCGGCGTGCTCCCCCTGCCCGCCGGCGCGAGCCGGGTGTGGGCGCGCGGGCACTCCGGCGCGCTTCGCGACGGCTGGGCCCACGCCGTCGTCCGCTCGTTCGGGCCGCGCGAGCTGATCGCCGACGTGACCGTCCTCGACGAGGAGGGCCGGACGGTCTGGTCGGTGTCCGGCCTGCGGCTCGCCCTGATCAGCCGTAGGACCTCCGAGGAGGGCCGGCTCTACAGCGTGCGCTGGCAGCCGGTGAGCGTCGGCTCCGCCGAGCGCGTGCGCGGCGGCCGGCTCGTCATCGCCGGTCGCGGCGGCCTCGGCCGCGAACTCGGCGACCGGCTGGCCGCCGCGGGCGAGCCGTGCCTGGTCGCCGTGGAGGGGCCCGCCACGGCCCCCGGCGAGCGGTCGATGGACTCCTGCTCCTACGAGGACCTGCTGGCCGAGGCCGAGGCGATGGGCGGCGGCCTGCACGGCGTGGTGGACGCGCGCGCGGTGGCGGCGGGCGCCCCCGCGATCGACACCCTGCACGACTGCGCGTCGGCCACGGTCGGGCTCGCGCGGGCGATGGCCCGCAGGGCCTGGCCGCGGGACCCCGCCCGGCTGTGGCTGCTGACCTCCTGCACCGACGCCCCGGCAGGCGCCGTCGTCTCCGGGCTCGGCATGGTGATCGCCAACGAGCATCCCGAGCTGGCCTGCTCGCTCATCGACGTCGACGCGGACGGGCTGGACGGGCTGGTGGCGGCGCTGCGCGCCCCGCGGACGCCGGCCCGGCTCGTGGTGCGCGACGGCGTCCTGCTGGAACCGCGGTTCGTCGCGTTGGCGGCCGGCGGCGGCGGCGCCCCGATCAGGGCGCAGGCCGACTACCTGGTCACCGGCGGGCTCGGCTCGCTCGGGCTCCAGGTGGCGCGGTGGCTGGCCGGCCGGGGCGCGCGCAGGCTCGTCCTGCTCGGCCGGGGCGAGCCGGGGCCCGAGGCGCTGCGCGCCATCGAGGAGCTCCGCGAGACCGGCGCCGAGGTGAGGGTCGAGCGGGCCGACGTGGCCGACGCCGCCCGGCTCCGCGAGGTGCTGGACGGCCTGCCCGCGCTGGCGGGCGTCTTCCACCTCGCCGGCGTGCTCGAGGACGCCCTCATCGACACCCTGGGCGAGGACGTGCTGCGCAGGGCCCTGGCCGCCAAGGCGGTCGGGGCGTGGAACCTGCACAGCCTCACCCTGAACAGGCCGATCGAGCACTTCGTGATGTTCTCCTCACTGGCCGGCCTGTTCGGCTCGCCCGGCCAGGGGGCGTACGCGGCGGGCAACACCTTCCTCGACGCGCTCGCGGTCCTGCGCGCCGGGCGGGGGCTTCCCGCGCAGAGCATCGACTGGGGTACGTGGGCCGGGTCGGGCCTCGCGGTCGAGGCCGGCGGCGTCGCCCGGCTGGCCACGCGCGGCATGCCGCCGCTGAGGCCGGACGTCGCCATCGAGCTGCTCGACCAGGCCGTGGACGGCGGGTACCCGCACCTGGCCGCCGCCGCGTTCGACTGGGCGGAGTTCGGCAGGGCGGGCCTCGGCCCCTCGCTCCTGGGCCTGCTCGAGGGCTTCGTGAGCACCGACGGCGCGGGGTCCGCGTCCGTCAGAGGCGCTGTGCGCGACGCGGTGGTGGCCGCCGGCGGCGCGGGCGAGCGTCTGGACATCTTGCGGCGGTTCCTGCTGGAGCAGGTGAGCACCGTGCTCGGCAGGTCGGAGAAGGGCCTGGACACCTCGGTGCCCCTCCAGGAGCTCGGCTTCGACTCGCTGATGGCGATGGAGCTGCGCACCAGGCTGGAGGCGGGACTGGACATCCGGCTGTCGGCGACGGTCGTGTACACCTACCCGACCGTGGAGGCGCTCGCGGCCGGCCTGCTCGACCGGCTGGGCGTGGTTCCCGGCGCGCCGGTCCAGGCGGCTCCCGGGACGCCGGTCCAGGCGGCTCCCGGGACGCCGGCCGAGCAGGACGGCGACCTGGCCGGGCTCGACGACGACGAACTGGCCGCGCTGCTGTCCCAGGAACTCGATCTGCACGGAGGGACGCAATGACCGACCAACGCAAACTTCTCGAACAGGCCCTGCATCAGCTGCGCGACACCCGGACGCGGCTCGCCGCCGCCGAGCGGGCGCGGCGGGAGCCGGTCGCGGTGCTGGGCGCGGGCGTGCGCCTGCCCGGCGGCGTCCTCGATCTGCCGTCGTACTGGGATCTGCTGCGCGACGGCGTGGACGCGGTCACGCCCATGGTGAGCAACGCCGACGGGCACCGGCCGCCGGCCGGGGAGCGCCCCGAGAGCGGCCACTGGGCCGGGCTGCTGGACGAGGTGGACCGCTTCGACGCCGGCTTCTTCGGCATCTCGGCGGGCGAGGCCGACCGGATGGACCCCCAGCAGCGGCTGGTCCTGGAGGCGGCCTGGGAGGCGATCGAGGACGCCGGCCTGCCCATCGACCACCTCCAGGGCAGCAGCACCGGGGTCTTCCTCGGGGTGTACGGCAGCGACTACCTCAGCATGCAGTTCGCCGAACCCGGCACGATCAACACCTACACCGCGCCCGGCGGGGCGCACAGCATCCTGGCGAACCGGCTGTCCTACCTGCTGGACCTCCAGGGCCCGAGCCTGGCCGTGGACACCGCCTGCTCCTCGTCGCTGATGGCCGTGCACCTGGCGGTGCGCGCGCTGCGCCAGGGCGACTGCGACATCGCGCTCGCCGGCGGGGTGAACCTCCTGCTGTCCCCGCTGTCCACGCTGGTCACCGAGAAGGTCCTGCCGATGGCGCCCGGCGGCCGGTGCCGCACGTTCGACGCCTCGGCCGACGGGATCATCCGCGCCGAGGGGTGCGGCGTGCTCGTGCTCGTGCGGGAGTCCTCGGCGGGCGGCAGGCGGGTGCGCGGTGTCATCCGCGGCACGGCGGCCAACCACGACGGCCGTACCAACGGCCTCACGGCGCCGAACCCCCGGGCGCAGGCCGGGCTGCTGCGCAGGGCCCTCGCCGACGCCTCGGCCGAACCCGGCGAGGTCGGGTACATCGAGGCGCACGGCACCGGCACCCCGCTCGGCGACCCCATCGAGATGGAGGCGCTGCGCGAGGTCTACGGCCCCGGCGACATGCCGTGCGCGGTCGGCTCCGTCAAGACCAACTTCGGCCACCAGGAGGCCGCCGCCGGCATCACCGGGCTGATCAAGGCCATGCTGGTGCTCGAGCACGGGCAGGTCCCGCCCAACCTGCATCTGCGGCGGATGAACCCCGAGATCGACCTGGAGGGCAGCCGGCTGCGGGTGCCCACCAAGCTCGTCCCGCTGCCCAAGAGGGACGGCGCGCCGCTCGCGGCCGTCAGTTCCTTCGGGTTCGGCGGCGCCAACGTCCACGCGATCCTGCAGGCCGCCCCGCCTCCGCAGGACGCCGGACCGCGCCCGGACAAGCTGGTGCTTCCGCTGTCGGGCAGGGGGACGGGGGCGCTGACAGCGCTGGCCAGGGCCTATGCCGACCGGCTCGCCGGCGCCGGCCGCGCGGAGGCCGCCGAGGTATGCGCCGCGGCGGCGACCCGGCGCAGCGGCCTGAGCCACCGCACCTGCCTGATCGCCGACGACCCCGCCGACCTGGTCGGCCGGCTCCGCGAGCTGGGCGGGCACGACTCCCTCCCCGACCGTCCCGTGCCGGTCCGCCGGCCGCGGGTGGCGTTCGTGTTCAGCGGCCAGGGCTCGCAGTGGGCCGCCATGGGCGCGGAGGTGCTCGACCGCGAGCCCGTGGTGCGCGCCGAGGTCGAGGCGTGCGACGCCATCGTGCGCGAACTGGCCGGATGGTCGATCATCGAGCGGCTGACCGGCCGGGACGACGACCTGCGGGAGACCGAGGCCGCCCAGATCTGCATCGCCGCGCTGCAACTCGGGCTGGCCGCCCTGTGGCGGTCCTGGGGCATCGCGCCGTACGCGGTGACCGGCCACAGCATGGGCGAGATCACGGCGGCGCGCGCGGCCGGGATGCTGAGCCGCGACCAGGCGTTCGAGCTGCTGCTGCACCGGGCGCGCCTGACCGAGGAAGGCGCCAGGAAGGGCGCCATGACCAGCATCGGCCTGCCGGTGAGCGAGGTCGGGCCGCTGCTCGCCGCCGAGCCGATGGCGGGCATCGGCGCGGTCAACGGCCCGAGGTCCACCGTCGTGTCCGGCGAGCGGCGGGCGGTGGAACGGGTCGGCGCCGCCGCCGAGCGGCTGGGCGCCCGGACGCGGCGCCTGCACGTCGGCTACGGCTTCCACAGCCCCCTGCTCGACGGTCACGCCGACAAGCTTGCGAGCAAGGTCGCGCACATCGCGGCGGACAAGGGCGACGTGCCGTTCATTTCCACCGTCACCGGGACCCGCGTCACGGCCGAGCGGCTGGACGGCGAACACTGGGGCCGCAACCTGCGCGACGCCGTGCTGTTCTCCCCGGCGGTGGAGGCGGTGGCCGAGATGGGCGTGACGGTCTTCCTGGAGATCGGCCCCCACCCGGTGCTGCTGCGGGACATCAGCGAGACGCTGGAGGAGTCGGAGATCCGCCACCTGGCCGTGGGGAGCCTGCGCCGCGACCAGCCGCTGACCGCCACGCTCGACCGCTCGCTGGCCGAGCTGTACCGCGCGGGCCTGGACGTCGACTGGGAGGCCGTGCTCGGCGCCCCGTCGCGTGACGTCGCGATCCCCACCTACCCGTGGCAGCGCGAGCGCCACTGGCTGCCCGCCGGCACGGTCGACACCGCCGGCCTGACCTGGCGGGAGCCTGCCCTGGCGGCGACCACGACCGCCGCCGGCCCGCCGGCCGTCGCGAACGCCGCCCCGGCCACGGCCGAGCCGCTGGAGGAGCGCATCGACGCGATCGCGCTCTATGTGCGGCGGCGCATCGCGGCGGCGCTCAACGCCGAGGACGTGGACGAGGTGCCCGCCGACCGGCCGCTGGAGGAGTTCGCCCTGGACTCCCTGGTGATCGTCGAGCTGAAGAACCAGGTGGAGAACGAGCTGGGCGTGGCCGTCCCGCTCCAGGCGCTGCTCGGCGTGATGCACGGCGGCACGGCGCTCGACCTGGCCACCGCCATCGCCACCCGCGAGGGCAGGCGCGCGGAGCAGGCCGCGCTGCAGGCCGCTGAGCGAGCCGCGGACCAGGCCGCGCAGCAAGCCGCACAGCAGGCCGCGGACGCGCGTGCCCAGAACCCGGACCAGGCCGCGGACGCGCGTGCCCAGACCGCTGTGGCAGGAGTCGGATGAACGCCGTGGGGACGATCAACAGTGTCAGGACGACCGACGCGCTGAACTGCCTCGGCCAGCAGCCGGCGGCGGCGCTGCGCCTCGTGTGCTTCCCGCACTCGGGCGGCACCCCGGCGATGTACCGCCGCTGGACGGCCGGCCTCGCCCCCGACGTCGAGGTCTGGGGCGTGACGCTGCCCGGCCGGGCCAGGCGCGTGAACGAGCCGTTCGCACGGGAGTGGACCCCGCTGGTCGCCGAGCTCACCGAGGCCGTCCTGTCCGAGGTCCACGGCCCGGTCGCGCTGTTCGGGCACAGCCTGGGCGGCCTGCTGGCCTTCGAGGTGGCACGGGCGATGACCCGGGCGGGCGAGCCGCCGGCGCACCTGTTCGTGTCCGCGCGCGCGGTGCCGACGGCCCCGCACCCGCTGTCGCTCCCGGACGACGACCGGGAGCTGCTCGACGAGGTGGACCGGGTGTACAACGGCGTGCCCGGCATCGTGCGCGAGTCGCCGGACATGGTCCGCCACTTCGCGCCGATCCTGCGCGCGGATCTCCAGCTCGCCATCTCCTACGTCTTCCGCCCCGGGCCGCCCCTGTCGTGCCCGATCACGGCGCTCGGCGGCGCCGACGACCCGACCGTCTCGGCCGCCGGGCTGCGCGAATGGGACGGATACACCAGCGGAGACTTCGCGTCCCGCCGGTTCCCCGGCGGCCACTTCTATCTGGACACGGCCGAGCGCGAGGTTCTCGGAACCGTATGGCAGCACATCATCTGAGGAGTCCCGAGATGCTGACCCCCGAACGTGTGAGTCCCGCGCTCAGCGAGCTGCTGAGCTTCGAGCAGACCATGCCGCGCGCCCTTGCCCACCGGCAGGCGGTGGGCGAGGTGTTCGTGACCGATTCCGCCAAGGGCGCCGAGGGCGAGTACCTGGTCGCCGTGCAACTCCCCCGGGCGCACAGCCTCTGGTTCGACCGCAAGATCGCCTTCCATGACCCGTTCTCCACGGCGGAGGCGGCGCGGCAGGGCTCGTTCGTCGTCCTGCACCGCTATTTCGGCGTGCCGGTCGGCCTGCCTTTCAGCCTGCTGCGGTGGCAGTTCCGCGTCGAGGACCTGGAGTGCTACCGCGACGACGAGGCCACGCCGCTCCAGGGCGTGCTGCGCTACCGCGTGGACGACAAGGGCAAGCCCGGCGCCGACCTCGGCGACATGACCCTGTACGGCGAGCTGGTCATCGACGGCAGGACCGCCATGACCCTGAGCGGCGACGTGGTGTTCTTCGACCGCGACGACTACAAGGCGCTGCGCGAGTTCCAGCTCTCCAGGAAGCCCGCCGCGGCCGCGGGCGCCCCCCGCCCGAAGCCGCTGGACCCCGCGCAGGTGGGACGGACCGATCCGCGCAACGTGGTCGTCGGCGAGCCGGTCGAGCACCGGTTCCCCTACGTCATCGACACCACCCATCCGTCCTACTTCGATCACGCCTACGACCACGTTCCCGGCCCGTTCATCGTCGAGGGCTTCCGGCAGGCCGCGCTCGTCACCGCGACCAGGGCGGGCAGGCTCGCCTCGCCCGTCGCCGCGGTGACCGGCTGCGCCACGACGTTCCGCAGCTTCGGCGAGTTCGGCTCGGTGCTGGAGGCCTCCGCACGGGTGTGCGAGCGTGACGAGGCCGGGCGGGTCACCGTCGAGCTCGCGCTGCACCAGGACGGCAAGCAGCTCGCCGAGGCCAGCGTCGAGCTCAGTCCCTACCCGGCGGCCTGACGCCCATGGCGATCACCCCGCCACCCGGCGTCGTCGCGGTCGTCCCCTCGCGCCCGGCCTTCGAGACGACCGGCGGGGGGCCTTCGCGCGGGCGCCGTGAGCCGGCCACGGCCGCGCTGATCGCGTTCACCACGATGCTCACCCTGACCGTCGCGAGCCTCGCGCTCCCGGCGGTCGAACGCGACCTCGGCACGGTGCCCGGCGTGAGCCTGTGGGTCCTGCTGGGGTACGCGCTGCCGAGCGTCCTGCTGATCCCGCCCGCGGCACGACGACTGGAGCGGGCCGGGCCGCGACGGACGCTGCTGCTGGGCGCGGGGGGCTTCGCCGCCGCCACCGTGCTGTGCGGCGTGGCCCCCCACATCGTCGCGCTGATCGCCGCACGGGTCCTCCAGGGCGGGTTCGCCGCGCTGCTGCTGGTCCTGGCGCCCGTGCTCGCCCTGCGATCGGCGCGCCCCGTGAGCGCGCTCAGTGTCACCGCCGTGTGCGGCACGCTCGGCGCGTTCACGGGGCCCACGGCGGGCGGCGGCCTGCTCGCCGTGATCGGCTGGCGCGCCCTGCTGGTCGTACAACTCCCTCTCGTCGTCGTCGTCCTCATCGCCGGGGCGCGGGCCCTTCGCTCGGCCCGGTCGCCGGAGCCCTCCGCCTTCCCCGCCGAAAGGGCGGGCGGCGCGTCGCGGCGGCCGGTCGCGCCGGCCGCCCTGGCCGCTCTGGCCGCCCTGGCGGCGTTCGACGGAGCGGTCATCGCGCTGTACCCGTTCTTCCTTTTCCAGGGAGGGGTGCAGCAGAGCCCGCTCGCGGAGGTCGGGCTCGCCATGCTGGCGCTGCCCGCCGGCGTGACCGTGGCGGGCCTGGCGGCGGGGCCGCTGGCCCGGCGTTTCGGGACGCGTGCCGTCGCCCTCGCCGGAGCCGTCGTCGCGGCCGGCGGCATATCGCTCATCCTGCCCATGTCTCCTCGATGGACGGCCGTGGACGTGGCCGTCCGCCTGCTCGCCGCGGGCGTGGGCATGGGCCTTTCCTGTGGGACCGCCCAGGGTGTGGCCCTGACCGCCGCGCCCTCCCGATTGATCGTCAAGGTCGCCTCGCACGTGCAGATGGCGCGGGGCGCCGGTTTCGTCCTCGGCTCCGCGCTGGCGTCCATCTCGTGGGGCGCCTCGGTCTACTCGCGGGCCGGGTTCGGCACGGCTCTCCTGGTGGACGTCGCCGCGGCCCTGCTGGCCGTCGTCGCGCTCGTCACCGTCAGATCGGTCACCCGACATCCTTCACAGTGAGGAATTGCGATGAAGAACCAAGCGATCCACGACCTGATCAACGAAGCGACACTGCGGCCATGGCTGCAGCCGATGCCGGTGACACCCGTCTCGCACGTGTCGCCGGAACGGTCGGCGTCCGGCAAGAGCACGACAGGGCGCCACGTCTTCCACCGCCCCGTGCGTTTCGCGGACATCGACGCCCACGGTCATGTCAACAACGTGCGGTTCCTGGACTACCTGGAGGACGCACGCATCGCGCTGTTCTTCGACTTCCTGCGCAAGACGCGGAACGACGCCCATCCGGAGACCTCGATGGTGAGCGTCGCCGTCGCCCGGCACCAGGTGGACTACCGGCGGCCGCTGCTGTTCCGGCACGGCGTCGTCCAGGTCGAGTCGTGGGTGACCAAGATCGGCCAGGTGCGGTTCGAGCTGGCGGCGGAGATCCGCAACGAGGAAGAGGTGTTCGCCGAGGCCCGGTCGCTCATCGTGGCCTATGACCCCGAGACCGCCGGGCTGCGCCGCTTCACCGCCGAGGAGCACGCCTTCCTGCGGCGTTACGTCGCCTGACCGGACGATGAAGCGACTCGCGGCGCTCGTCCTGCTCTGCCTCACCGTGCTCGTCATCGCGCCGGCGGCGGCCCCCGCGTCGGCGGACGCCATCGTCGCCGGCGCCGACACGAGCCTCGCCCAGACGATCGCGGGGACCGAGCTCACGGTGGTGATCAGGAGCACGCCGAAGGTTCCCGCCGCGCTCCCTGTCGTCGTCTTCGCCCATCAGCCCGTGCCCGACCTGACGATCGCCCTCACGGTCCGCTCGACCGAGACCGGGCGCGTCGCCACGGGCGCCGTGCGGCTGGTGCGCGGCCGGGCCGGCGCCTATCCCGCCGCGATCCGGGTCCAGGAGACCGGGCCGCACGAACTGGAGCTGAGGGCCGCTCGCGAGTTCTCCGTCCTGCCGTTCCGCGTGCTGGTCGCCCGCGCCTCACCGTGGGAGTTCGTCATCCACGGAGGCCTGTACGCGGCGGGGGCCCTCCTGATCGGCGGGATGCTCACCGGCGGGCTCGCCAGGCGGGCGTCCGCGGCGGCGGTGGGCGGTGGCGCCGCGATCGGCGTCGCCGCGATCACCGTGGCGCTGCTGTCGTCGCGGCTGCCGCCGTCCCTGCCCGACGGCGCGGCTCCGGCGCCGCCCTCTCCGGTGGCCGGACGTCCGTACGCGATGGCCGCGATCCACACCACGCCGGAGCGGCCGGTCGCCGGGGCGGAACTGGTGGTGAGGCTGGACCTGGTCGACGGCTCCACCGGCCGCCCCGTCGACGACCTCGCCGTCCACCACGCCGCGCCGGCCCACCTCGTGATCACCAGCGAGGACGGCGCGTTCTTCCGGCACCTGCACCCGCTGCGCACCGCGCCCGGGCGTCTGGAGGTGCGCCTTCGCCCCGACCGGCCGGGCCGGTACCTGGCCTACGCCGAGATCGAACGCGACGGATCGGGCGGCCAGCTCCTCCAGAGGCGCTTCACCGTCGCCGCCGCGCCGGGCCGGCCCGCCGTCCAGGACGAGCCGGAGCCGGCCACGGCCCCCGGCGGTCTCGTCGCCGTGGCGGGCACCACCCCCGCGGATGAGCCCGGCGCCACCCCGGATGCCGGCGCCACCGCGGACCCGTCCGGTGCCGCGGGGGGCCCGTCCGCGGGCCCTCCCGGCGGCTTCGCCCGGCCGGTGACGACTCCCGCCCCGCCGGTGGCGGGCCGGCCCGCGACCATCGAGCTCGACGTCGGCGGCGGCCGGCTCCAGCCCTGGCTCGGCATGGCCGGCCATCTCATCGTGCGCGACCAGGACGGCGGCTTCATGGGACATGTCCACGAGATGGGCTCGATGGCCCAGACCTCCGCTCAGCCCGACGAGGGCTCGGCGGTGTACGAGCCGAGACTGCGGTTCACCTTCAGCTTCCCCGCGCCCGGCCGTTATCTCGGCTGGGTGCAGTACGCCAGGGACTTCCGCGTCGTCACCGTGCCCTTCAGCGTCACGGTCGCACCCGGCGACGGCGCCCGATGAGGCGGCTCCTGATCATGGTGGTGCTGGCGGCGGCCATCGTCGCGCTCGTCGTCGCGGGCCGCTCCCGCTCGGGCCCGGTGCGGCTGCGGGCCACCGGCGCTCACTACTCGGTCACCGTGACCCTGGACGAGCCGGCCGTCCACCCCGTGGCGGCCGAGGTCCGGGTGGAGCCGGGCACGGCCGGCTCGGTCTGGCTGTCGGCCGTGATGCCTGCCATGGGTCACGCCACCCCCGAGATCACGGCGCGGCGCCAGGGCCCCGGCCGCTTCACCGCCACCGGGCGGCTGTTCACGATGGCCGGGGTGTGGGAGCTGTCGGTGCGCGTGCGCGGCGCGGCCGGCGAGGAGGTGGTGGTCGTCAGCACCCTGGTCACGGGCTGAGGAGGAGGTGGTGGTCGTCAGCACCCTGGTCACGGGCTGAGGAGGCGCGCGGGCGGGGTGAGCGGGTTCTCCGGAAGGCCCCCCCGGAGAACCCGCTCACCCCGCCCGCGCGCTCACAGCAGGGCCAGGGCCCTCACCGGCGCGCCGAAGCCGCCTCGCAGCTTCGGCGCGCCCACGACCAGCGTCGCGCCCCGATCCGGCACGGTGTCGAGCGCGGCCAGGTTCTCAAGCCCGTACCGCCCCGTGGTCAGCAGCATGCGGTGGACCAGCGGCTCGCGCCGCGTGCCGACGTCCAGGCTGCTGGTGTCGGTGCCGAAGCCGACGATGGACCGCTTGTCGATCAGGAAGTCCGCCGCCTCCGGGCTGACGCCGGGAAAGCGCATCACCTGGGCGAGCGCGTCGAACTGCAGGTAGGCCCGCGCGTCGCCCACGCGCTTGTACCAGCCGCTGTCGGAGGCGACGAACGCGCGGTCGGGAAGGGGGCCGTTCTTGCGCTCCCACTCCTTGATGTCCTTGACGGTGAGCTCGGTGATGTTGTCCCGGGCGGCCCGCGCGGCGATGCGGATGACGCACAACGGCGCCACCAGGTCCTCGACCCGGATCAGGTCCACGGTCGGCAGGCCCCTCTTGGAGTGCGCCGGCACGTCCATGTGCGTGCCGGTGTGCTCGTTGAAGGTCCACTCCGAGGTGTTGAACCCGATGACGTCCTCGAACATCACCTGCCGGCGCACCGGCTTGCGCACGTACAGCTCGAAGACCGGGAAGTCGGGGCTGAGCGGGTGGGTCAGGTCCAGGACCCGCTGGGCGCGGCGCGAGGCGGCCCGGGCGGGCCCGGAGCCGAGCGCCATCGCGCCCCCGAGCCCGAGGGCGCCGGCGACCGCGGCCCGCATCGCCTGCCGCCGGCCGGGCGGCCGTGGCGCCCGCTCGACGGGGCCGGCGTCCCCGGGATGACGGCAGGAGCCGTGATCGGGCACGCCTTCGAGCGCGGCCATGATCGTCTCTGGCGAACACATGAAGGGCGTCTCCTCGTTCTCAGCGGTCCGCGGTCGTGTCCGAGGCGACCGCGATCGTCTCGGAGGCGACCGCGGTCGTTTCCGAGGCGGCCACGGTCGTTCCCGGGGCGGCCGCCACGGGCTCGCGGGCGCCGGTGCCCAGCACGTCGATGAGAGGTTCGACGTCGAACGTGGCCGAGGCGCCGGCGACGTACCCGTCGGGGCGCACCAGGACGAGCTTGCAACCGCTCAGCGCACCCTGGGGTGCGTAGCCGTCGGGAAGCTCGTAGACCTCCCCGGCGGCCGGCGCGGCGGCCGGGGAGGCTTCCCGGCCGCCGGGCCCGCCGACCAGCACGCGCACCACCAGCCGGTCCGCCAGCGGCGCCGCCGCCGACACCGCCGCGCGGACCGGCGCGGAGTCCGCGCCGTCCGCACCGGCGAGCACGAGCAGGATGTGCCTGTCGTCGGACAGCACCTGACGCAGTCGCACGTGTCCTCCGTCGGCCGCCCGCGTGACCACGGTGTCCGGCAGGCCCCGCGCGCCAAGGGCGCGGCGGCCCCCGTGCGGGCCCACGACCGGACTGCGGCGGTAGTCCAGGTCGTCCTGCGCCAGTTGCGGGATGAACCGGCGTTGCAGGATCCCGGTCCTGCCGAGGGTGCTCAGCAGCCTGTCGCGCAGGAACCGCGCGACGGGCGAGCGGACGGTCCACAGCCGTGTCTGCAGGTGGGCCCCCTTCAGCACCTGCGCCGCGACGGGCGAGCGCTCGGCCTCGTAGCTCTCCAGCAGCCGATCGGCATGGCCGCTGCCCTGCAGGATGAGCGACAGCTTCCATCCCAGGTTGGCCGCGTCCTGGATGCCGGTGTTGAGGCCCTGCCCGCCCGCCGGGCTGTGGACGTGGGCGGCGTCGCCCGCGAGCAGGCATCGCCCGGACCGGTAGCTCGCCGCCTGGCGCATGTGCACCAGGAAGCGGGTGCTCCAGCGCAGCTCCTTGATGTCGAGCCGGTAGGGCGCGCGATCGTCGGCCAGCCGTTGCAGGTCCTCGATGGTCGGGGAGGCGTCCAGCGCGCCGACCTTCGTCGCGTCGGCGAACACCCGCAGGTCCCCGCTCGGCAGCGACACCACGACGAGCACGCCGTCAGGGTGCAGGTGGTAGTGGGCCTCGCCGCGCGGGACGGGACCGTCGATCGCGCCGTCGCCGAGCACGAAGCTGCGCGAGTAGGTGCGCCCGGCGAAGGGGATGCCGCAGAGCTCACGGACGCTGCTGTGCGCGCCGTCGCACCCGACGACCCAGCTCGCCGTGAACTCCTCTTCTCCGCCGGGTCCGGCCAGGCGCACGAGGACCCTGTCTCCCTGGTCGGCGAGCGTGACGAGCGTGGTCCGCCACTCCACGTCGAGGCCCAGCTCGGCGAGCCGGCGGATCATGACGGCCTCGACCGCGGGCTGGGTGATGCCCAGCATTGCCGGTCCGCCGCCAGGGGCGTCCCCGAAGGACACCGAGGCGACGTTCTTGCCGCGTGACCAGTAGCGCGCGGCGTTCATCCGCAGTCCGGCGTCGACCACCTCTTCCGCTGTCCCGTGCCGTGCGAGCACGTCGAGGGCGCCGGGCCACAGAGTGAGGGCCCGCGCCTGGTTCGCCGGGCGGTCGCTCGCCTGGTCGATGATCCGGCACTCCAGTCCCCGCTTCCGCAGCTCGGTGGCCAGGGCGAGGCCGGTGGGGCCGGCGCCCACCACCAAAACAGGCAAGGAATTCTTCACTTGTCATACTCCGTTCACTTACAGTGGCGAATGGCGCACAACCTGGAATTCTCGCCTGCGACAGTAGCCGCCCATCCTGACGAGGCCATTCCTGCAAAGGAGGACATCGCGCGGAACTAACGATCCGCCCGGTACCTCCAAAGAGACATAGGCCTTCCGCTTTGGATCAGTCTCGCGGACACAGGGCCCTTGACCTGCGGTTGCCCGGTATACCATGCCGACGAACGACGAACAGCTCATCATGGATTGTCAGCACAACTTAAGAAATGGGGAAGTGATGATCCGGTTCGGTGTTCTCGGTTCTCTGGAGTTGAGAAGCGATGGGGGTGTCCGTTCCCCGAAAGGCCCCAAAGCACGTCAGGTGCTCGCTTTGCTGCTGTTACGGGTCAACGAGGTCGTCGACGTCGAAACGCTCGCGGAGGAGCTGTGGGACGTCAACCGCTCGCGCGGCGGAGTAGGGGCGATCCGCACGCACGTCTACAACCTGCGCTCGTCGCTGGCCGCCGACGAGACCACGCGCGAGGCCGCCGACATGCTGATGACCGAGTCCACCGGTTACGTGCTCCGCATGGAGCCCGAGCGGCTGGACGCCACCATGTTCGCCGAGTTCGTCGCCGAGGGCCGTGATCTCCTGAACGCGGGCATGCCCGAGAAGGCCGCGCAGGTGCTGCGCGAAGGGCTGGACATGTGGCGGGGACGGGCCCTCGCCAACGTGAGCCCGGGTCCCGTCCTCAGCCGGCACCTCACCTACCTGCAGGAGATTCGCTACCGCGCCATCGAGCTGCGCCTGGAGGCCGACATGCTGCTCGGACGCCATCGCGAGCTGGTGGCCGAACTGCGCTCGCTCATCGCGGTCTGCCCGCTCAACGAGTGGTACCACACCCGGCTGATCGAGGTCCTGTTCCGGTCCGGCCGCAGGGGCGAGGCGCTGATGGCCTTCCACGACCTGCGCCGGGTGCTCGACCAGGAGCTCGGGCTGGAGCCCTCGGCGGACGCCCGCCGCCTGCAGCAGGAGATCCTGTCCTCCGACACCGACCGCAACCCGATGGAGGCACGCGTGCCGTGTTTCCACGCGCATTCCTGATCGCCGCCCGCTGAGCGTGGCCGGACACGGCTCGGCGGGTGCTCCTCCACGCCGGGTCCGCGCGGTCCGCTCGTGACCCCCGAAGGCCGGCGCGCGCCGTCCCGGGGTGGCGCCGAGCGGGCGTGAAGCCTGGGGCGGGTGTGCACGGTGACTTTCCGGAGACGAATGTTCATTGGCGTGAACAACCGGGCGATACTCTGGAATGATCCTCTCGGTAATCCTGTCGGACATCGAGAATGACGGACAGAGACTGATGCCCCCCATCGAGCAGATATCAACGTTCGCAGCCGAACATCCGGGTCAAGCGGCCATCATCTGTGTGTCCGCCCTGGTCGTCCTGGTTCTGGCTTTCTTCATCCTTCGCGCCGTCTACCACGTGTGCGCGCACGCCTTCCGCAGGTTCGCCGAGAACCGCCCGGCGGAGGACATCCTCACCATCGTCGCCGCCAGCATCGCCACCGGGGTGTCCGCGCAGGGCATGTGGCGGTTCTCGGGCGACGTGCTCGGCTTCGACGGGCCACTGCGGCTGCTGCTGTTCGCGTTCATCGAGGTCGCGGTGATCACCAGCGCGGTGCGCGCCCGCCGCAACATGCGCGAGAACTTCTCCGCCGGCATCGACGGCATCGCCGTGTGGGCGCTGACGAGCCTGTCGGCCGTGCTGTCCAGCCTGGACGCCCGCAGCATGGCCGAGGCCATCTTCCGGCTCGCCGCCCCGCTGGTCGCGGCCTGGCTGTGGGAGCGCGGCATGGCCATCGAACGGCACCGCATCACCGGCCGCTCGCGCATCAAGTGGCGGCTGACGCCCGAGCGCGCCATGGTCAGGCTCGGGCTGGCCGAGGTCAGCGACCGCACCGCGAGCGAGGTCGACGCCCACCGCAGGCTCACCCGCGTCGCCCTGGCCGCCAAGCGCGCCCGCGCGCTGCGCGAGACCGGCGCCTCCGACCGCAAGATGCGCACGGCGCTCGCCCGGCTCGACCGCATGATGGACCAGGCCGTGGAGCACACCGGCCTGGCGGTGGACGCCGGCCGCCAGGAGGCCCTGCTGCAGCAGATCGGCGCCCTGTACAACACCAGCGCGCTGATCGACCTGCGTCCTCCGGTGCCGTGGGGCCCCGAGCCCGAGGAGGACCGGCGGCACGCGCTGCCGGTGGCCTCCTCCCCGGTGGCGGCGTACATCGCCGACGACGACGAGGAGGCCGAGATCATGGACTCCGAGCCGGTCCCGCAGGTGGTCGACACCGCCCAGCGGGCCGCCCTGCTGCGCGCCGCCCGGTCCTTCTGGGACAACCAGATCGAGCGCAAGATCGTTCCGCGGGCGGCCGACATCGCCAGGGAGGTCGGCATCTCGCTCACCACGGCCAGGGAGTACCGCGCGCTGTGGAAGCTGGAGCCCCGCGCCCACGCGCTGATCGAGATCGCCTACAACGAGCACGGCATCGTCGACACCGGCACCTTCCCCGCGATCGTGGTGCCGGACAGCGCCGAGCGGCCTGAGCGCGAGCGCGTGCTCAGCGTGAACGGCTCGGCCGCGACGGCCGGCCCGGCCGGCGCCTGAAGCCGGCCGGAGCCGCCGGGCGCCGGAGCCGCCGGTAAGGCGACGGGCTCCGGGAGCCCGGGCTCCCGGAGCCGCCGGTAAGGCGACGGCTCAAGGTAACGGCCCCAACGGCTCAAGGTAACGGCCCGAAGGCCTGTGGGTCTTCGGGCCGTGACGGACGTGTGGTGGGCTCCGCGGACGCGGAGCCCCGGGCGACGGTGTCAGTCCCAGTGCGGCGGGCGCTCTTCCAGGAGATGTGACACGTCGTCCGACGAGCGCCACTCGCCCCACCCGGAGTCGGTGTCGTCGCTCGTCTGGTCAGGCAGCACCGGCAGCCCCTCGTCGAAGAGGTCCACCGGACGCAGGTCATCCGGCTCATGCGCAGTCACGGCACAATGCTACGCGCCCGGCGGGCGGTGCGACCGCCACTCCCAGCCGTACCTTCCGCCCCTCCGGTCCCTCTGATCTCACAACGGGCACGTACATCTGCGGCGCAAGGACATCCAACCGCCCGCACGGGTACGATGCGGGAGCAGGCAGCACGCCGGAACGACCCCCCGTGAGGCGGCCCATGGCAACCCCGGCAGGATGGCGCAGAGAGGGCAATCTCCCCGCCGAGCTCACCAGCTTCGTCGGCAGAGAGCGGCTACTGGCCACCATCAGGCAGCGCCTCCAGCAATCCCGCCTGGTCACCGTGACCGGCATCGGGGGCGTCGGCAAGTCGCGCACCGCCTTGCGCATCGCCCACCAGGTGGGCCCGCAGTTCGCCGACGGCGTCTGGTACGTCGACCTGTCCAGGCTGCAGGACGCGACGATGGTGCCGCACGCCGTCAACGCCGCGCTCGGCATCGCCGACCAGTCCGCCCGTTCAGAGGTCGAGACCCTCACCGAGTGGATGACGCCGCGCAACGTGCTGCTCGTCCTCGACTCCTGCGAGCACCTGCTGGACCAGTGCGCCGGGCTCGTCGAACAGGTGCTGCGCGACGCCCCGCACGTACGGGTGCTGGCGACCAGCAGGCAGTCGCTCGGCGTGCCGGGCGAGCAGACCATCCCCGTCTCCCCCTTGCTGGTGCCCGGCGACGACGGCGAGAGCCCGTTCGTCAACGAGTCGATCCAGCTGTTCGCCGAGCGCGCCTCCGCGGTCGTCCCCGGTTTCACCGTCGATGAGGACAACATCGCGGCGGTGTCGGAGCTGTGCCGGCGGCTCGACGGCATCCCGCTGGCCATCGAGCTGGCCTCGGTCCGCCTGCGCGCGCTGTCGGTGGAACAGATCCTGGCGCTGCTGACCGACCGCTTCAGCCTGCTCGCGGGCGCCAGCCGCACCGCTCTGCCCCGCCACCAGACACTGCGCGCGGCCATCGGCTGGAGCCACGAGCTGTGCGAGCCCGCCGAGCGGCTGTTGTGGGCGCGCCTTTCCATCTTCTCCGGCGACTTCGAACTGGAGGCCGCCCGCTTCGTCTGCGCCAGCGAGGACCTCCCCGCCGAGAACGTCATGGACCTGGTCACCGGCCTGGTGGAGAAGTCGATCCTGCTCAGCAACAACGACCGCGCGGGGGTCCGCTACCGGCTCATCGACACGCTGAGGCACTACGGCAAAGAGTGGCTGGACAAGCTCGGCGACAGCGACCGGGTCCGGCGCCGCCACCGCGACTACTACCTGCAGCTCGCCGAGCGGGGCGAGCACGCGTGGTCGGGGCCGCGGCAGGTCTACTGGTTCGGGCGGATGCGCAACGAACACGACAACATCCGCGCCGCCCTCGACTACTGCCTGAGCGACCCCGCCGAGGCGCGCACCGGTCTCGAGCTGCTGTCCTCCCTGTGGTTCATGTGGGTCGCCTGCGGGTTCGCCCGCGAGGGCCGGCTGTACCTGGAACGGGCGCTGCACGCGAGCTCCCAGCCCAGCAAGGAACGCTGCAAGGCGTTGTGGGTGCTCGCCTACGTCCGCAGCGCCCAGGGCGACACGACGGGCTCGCTGGACGCCGCCGAGAAGTGCGCCGCCGACGCCGTGCGCGTGGGCGACTCCATCGCGGTGATCCTGGCGACCAAGATGCAGGGCACGTCCGCCTTCCTGCAGGGCGACCTGCACAAGGCGACGGCCCTGCTCGGCGTGGCGATCGAGTTCCACCGCAGCGGGCGCGAGCTGAACCCGGGCCTGCTGCCCGCGATCGTCGAGCTGGCGGTCGTGCTCACCCAGCAGAACGAGCTGGCCGAGGCCGAGTCGCTGCTGCGCGACTGCCGCCAGCTGTGCACCGAGCGCGGCGAGCTGTGGCTGCGCTCGTACGCCGTGTGGGCGACCTCGGCGATCGAGCGGATGACCGGCCGCACCGAGGAGGCCGTGCAGAGCGCGCAGGAGTCACTGCGCATCAAGCGGCACTTCCACGACGTGCTGGGCGCCGTCCTGGCGATGGAGACGCTGTCGCAGCTCGCCGCCGACCAGGGCGAGCCGGCGCGGGCGGCGCGCATCCTCGGCGCCGTCCAGGCGAACTGGCGGCTGTTCGGCATGCCGCAGTTCGGCTCGCCGTTCTTCAGCACCGAGCACGAGCAGTGCGTCAAAGAGTGCAAGCGCATGCTCGGCGAGGACGTCTACCTCGAGAGCTACCAGCAGGGCTCCCGCATGAACTTCGAGGAGGCCGTCAGCTACGCCATGGGCGAGATCGACCCCGGCGAGCCCAGCCCCTGACACACCGGTGACGCCGCCCCCTGACCCCGCGTCCACCGGTCGGCGGGCGCGGGGTCAGGTGGTCGCGGGGTGGCCGGCGGGGGTCAGCATCTGTCCCTGCCACGCCTTGGTGTACCTGGTGCTGGTGAGCGAGTAGGCGACGCTGCCGCTGATCCAGTGCTCGAGTCCGCGGACGTAGGCCGAGACGGCGACCGAGCCGAACGTGTCCAGCACGGCCCGCAGGGCGACCATCCGCATGACGGCCGCGTCGCGCATCCTGCCGATCTGGTTCATCGACTGCTGGATGGATCGGTGCCGGTGGCGGGCGAGCACGTTGACCAGGTTGTTGCGGGCGTTGACCCCGTGCCGCTCCTTGGCGTACGAGAGCAGGTCGTTGTCCCAGACGACCACGTCGTTGGCCCTCTCGGTGATCTCGCGCAGGTCCTTGTCGCGCCACTCGTCGGGGGTGAGGGGATGACCGGTGGCGAGGTCGATCAGCGCGAAGACCGTCAGCATGGCGCCCGTCCTGCGCCGCATGAAGATGTAGTCGCCGTAGGTGGGGACCACGGCGTCCTCGCGGTTGGCGGCCTCCCACACCTGGGCGAACAGGTAGTCCTTGGTGACGGTGCGCCAGCGGTCGAGCTGGTCGGCGCTGCCGGCGGCGCGCACGCGGGCCTTGACGTCCAGCATGGCGCGGGCGAAGGGGTTCTCCAGGGACGTGCCCGGCACGGGGTCCTCGTCCAGGACGGCGAGCAGCTGCGGCAGCGCCCGGGCGATCTCCGCGGCGCGGCGGTCGGACTCGCAGAAGGCGTCGTCGAAGGCGAACAGCCAGACGCACCAGTCGGTCACCAGGCGGAGCATGTCGTGGGCGGCGTAGGGATAGGTGCGGGCGCCCAGCCAGCCGTATCCGGCCTCGCGATAGCGGTCAAGCTCGGCGGAGTCGTCGATCATCCGGCTCTTGACGAGCCAGGAGAAGGTCTCGGCGTCGACCTGCTCGGCGTAGGGGCTGACCAGGCTGGGGAACGGGCACGACAAAGAGGGAAGAAGGAGCTTGGACGGCGCGAAATCAGCCATCTCCACATCATGACAACAAAGAGGCCATATAACTACAAGGCGATAGTGCCGGATGTGAGCGGTTAATTCATTTTGTGCGCGAACCATTCCAGGAATAGTGTATGCCCGAACATCCGGGCCGTCTCCTGAGCGGACGGGACGCCCTCCGCCGGGTCGGCCCCCGCGTCGAGCAGGGCCCGCACGACCTCGGGCTCTTTCTTGAACACCGCGCCCGCGAGCGGGGTCTGGCCGCGGTCGTTGACCCGCGACGGATCGGCGCCGCGCTCGAGCAGCGCGCGGACGGCCGCCGCGTGCCCGTGGTAGGCGGCGAGCATCAGCAGCGTGTCGCCCTTGTCGTTGTGGAGGTCGACGGGCACGCCCGCGTCCACATAGGCGCACAACCGCTCGGCCTGCCCCGCCCTCGCCATCTGGAACAGCCGGGTGGCGAGCTCCTCGACGTCCGCGTCCTCCCCCATCCCTCTATTGTGCACCGGCCCCGGCGGGCCCGGCCGGCGACGCGGACGCGGGTGGACGTGGGGTTCCGGGACAGCGGGCGACTCCCCGGCGGAATCCTCAGCGCATCCCATAGGTTCTGTGTTGAGAGACGATAGAAAGGCTGGGACCCAAGGTGTTCGACCCGACGGATCTTTACCGGCTCAGCGGTGATGTCCCTGAGCTGACCGATCCGGTGCTGCTCTACCACTTCGAGGGGTTCGTGGACGCCGGAGGAGCCGGACGGCTCGCCGTGGGCCACCTGCTCGCCGAGCTGGAGCACCGGGTCGTGGCGACGTTCGACCTCGACCGTCTCCTGGACTACCGCTCCCGCCGCCCATTGATGACCTTCGACACCGACCGCTGGGTCGACTGCGAGTCGCCCGAGCTGGTGGTGCACCTCACCCAGGACGCGGCCGGCACGCCGTTCCTGCTGATGAGCGGGCCCGAGCCCGACCGCGAGTGGGAGCTGTTCGTCGAGGCGGTCGGCACCCTGGCCACCCGGCTCAACATCGCCAAGCTGGTCACCGTGCACGGCATCCCGATGGCCGCGCCGCACACGCGCCCCCTCGGCCTGACCGCGCACGGCACCCGGCCCGGCCTGATCACCGGCCCTGGCAGCCCGTTCGGCAAGATCCAGGTGCCGGGCAGCGCCGCCTCGCTGCTGGAGCTGCGGCTCGGCGCCCGCGGGCACGACGCGCTCGGCTACGCCGTCCACGTCCCGCACTACCTCGCCCAGGCGGAGTATCCGCGGGCGGCGGTGACGGCGCTGGAGGCGATCAGCCGCGGCACCGGGCTGGTGTTCCCGCTGGACGGCCTTCGCGACGCCGCCGAGAAGACCACCGCCGAGATCGAGGAGCAGATCATCGCCTCGGCCGAGCTGTCGACGGCCATCCAGGGCCTGGAGCAGCAGTACGACGCCTTCAACGCCGGGGCCGAGCGCGAGAACCTCATGGCCGAGAGCACCCCGATGCCGACCGGTGACGAGCTGGCCGCCCAGTTCGAGCGCTTCCTGGCCGAGCGCGACGAGAAAGACTCATGATCGATGTCGGCCTGGTCGGGTACGGCCCGGCGGGGGCGTTCTTCCACGCGCCGCTGATCGCGGCCACGCCCGGCCTGCGCCTTTCCGCCGTGGTGACGCGCAGCCCCGAACGGGCGGCGCAGATCGCGCGCGAGCATCCCGGCGCCGAGGTCGTCCCCACGGCCGAAGACCTGCTCGGGCGAGCCCCCGGCCTGGTCGTCGTCGCCTCCCCCAACCGCACCCACGTGCCGCTCGCGCGGCTGGCCCTGTCGGCCGGGGTCCCGGTGGTGGTGGACAAACCCATGGCCGCCACCGCCGCGCAGGCCCTGGAGCTGGCGGAGCTGGCGCGCGCACGCGGCCTGATGCTGACGGTGTTCCAGAACCGCCGCTGGGACGGCGACTTCCGCACGCTGCGCACGCTCGACCTCGGCGAGGTGCGCCGCTTCGAGTCGCGGTTCGAGCGCTGGCGACCGGCGCCCAAGGGCGGGTGGCGCGAGAACGGCGGCCCCGACGAGCTGGGCGGCCTGCTGTACGACCTCGGCAGCCACCTGGTCGACCAGGCGCTGCGCTTCCTCGGCCCGGTCACCGACGTGTACGCCGAGACCGACGTCCGGCGGGCCGGGGTGGGCGCCGACGACGACGCGTTCATCGCCCTCACCCACGCCGGCGGCGCCCGCTCCCACCTGTGGATGAGCGCGGTCACCGCGCAGCTCGGGCCGAGGTTCCGCGTTCTCGGCTCGCGCGGCGCCTACGTCAAGTGGGGGCTGGACCCGCAGGAGGACCGCCTGCGGGCCGGCGAGCGCCCGGGCGGCCCCGGGTGGGGCGCCGAGCCCGCCGACCGCTGGGGCCTCCTCGGCGTCGACGGCGACGCCCGCAGGGTCGAGACGCTGCCGGGCGCCTACCAGGAGTTCTACACCGGCGTCGTCGCCGCGCTGACCGAGGGCGCGCCGCCGCCGGTCGACCCGCTGGAGGTCGCCGAGGCCCTCGCCGTCCTCGGCGCGGCCCGCGTCTCGGCGCAGGAGCGGCGCGTCATCCCCCTGGACCCGCAGACGAGTCAGCCGAACCCCCAGGCGAAGTAGCCGGACCCGGACCCACAGGCGGAGTGGCCGAACCCCCAGGCGGAGTAACCGGACCCGGACTTGCAGGCGGGGTGGCCGAACCCCCAGGCGGAGTAACCGGACCCGGACTTGCAGGCGGGGTGGCCGGACCCGTAGGCGGGGTGGCCCGGCCCGCAGGCCGGGCAGCGGTACCGATGCCCCGTCCGTCGTGGACCTCCTGGTAGGTGGCCCGCCGGTCGCCGGGGAAGGCGGCCGGGGGCTCGTCGTCCCCCGGAGGCTCGTAGGGGTCGAGGATGAACCAGACCGTGCAGCCGGTCGCGTCCTTAAGGAACCTCCACCGCCTGGACAGCTCACGGACCAGGCGGATCCCGCGTCCGCGCTCGGCCAGAGGGTCGGCCGGTGCGCGGCACGCGCACGGGACCGTGGCCGTCCCCCGGTCGGTCACCTTGACCTCGACGCTCCTGTCCCATCCGGTGAGGACGGTGACGTGGATCTCCGGTGACGCCGCGTGCGTCACGGCGTTGGTGAAGATCTCCGAGAGCAGCAGCACGGCGTCGTCGAGGCGCGGATGGTCGCCGAGGATCTTGCGCGACCACCGCCGGGCCTCCCCGACGGATGCCTCCGTACTGGGGAAAACGGCGCTTTCCTCGCGTCCGTCGTAGGAATAGATTCGCATTTGTCCGGGTGTCCTTCTGCGGGGGAAATCCTGCCCCCAGACAACCCGCCGCCGACGGTCCCACGACGATCTTCGCCGGGACATACGGCACGACTTTCTCGCGCCGACCGCCTTTCTTTTCCCCGGCCTTCCATTACCGTACGCATCAGCGACCTTACGGGAGGTGAGCGTGGTCAACTACGGGACCCTGTTCGAACGGGCGTGCGCGGACCGGGGCTGGGATCGACCGGCGGTGTTCCTCACGGCGTTCGCGCAGGCGGCGCACATGATCGGCGAGCCGGTGACGCTCACCGGCCGCCAGTTCCACCGCTGGTGCCTGCCCGACCCGCCCCGGCCACGCCCCAAAGCGTGGCGCGTCCTGCACGCCATGTTCGGCGTCGATCCCGCCGACCTGGGTTTCCCGCCCCCGCCACACGGTGAAATAAACCCATGTACGTTTCTAATATCAAACAGAGGAAACGGACGTGAACCGTCGTACCTTTGTGACTACCGCGATGGGAGCCACGGCCGGTGTCGCCGTCGGCGTCTTCACCCCTCCCGAGGCCGTCGGCATGCAGCACGTCCAGGAGTTGCGCGCGGGCCTGCGCGCCCTCCGCACGCTCGGCGACGCCCACGGGTATCTCCACTTCGACGCCTGTGACCAGGAGACGGCCCGCCGCTACTGGAACGAGGGCCTGGCCATCGGCACCACGCTGGACGACGCCGAACTCAAGATCCAGTCCTTGGCGATGCTCGACTTCCAGGCCAACTACGAGAATCGGCCACGGCACGCCTCGGATCTGCTGGGCACCGCACGCCGTCAGGCCGAAGCGCTCGCGTCACCGGTTCTGGAATCGATCGTCGCCGGCCGCCAGGCACACGCCATGTCGCTGATGGGCGACCACTCCGGCGCCCGCGCCGAGCTGGCACGAGCGATGCGGCTCATGGAGCGCCCCCAACGCGGCCGACCGGCTCCCGACTGGACGGCCTTCTACGATCGATCCGAGCTGGAGGTCATCCAGGCGCGGCTCTACACCGAAGCCGGACGGCACAAGGCGGCGGTGCCGTACTTCCGGGCATCCGTCGCCCACACCGGAGCCTCTTACGGCCGCAACCGTGCCGTCAGGCAATTCGTCCTCGCCCACAGTCTCGTCCGCGCGGACGAGGTCGACGAGGGCGCCGCCATGGCGGTCACCGCCCTCGGCCAGCTCCACGAGGTCTCATCCGGCCGGGTGCGCCGCCGTGTCGTCGAGGTACGCGACGCGCTCGCCTCGGTCGACTCCCCCGACGCCCGCCAGTCCGTCCAAGCGCTGACAGACCACCTCAACTGACCGCAGCGCCGCCTCAGTCCTCTTGGAACTTACCCCTGGTGTAGGCGCGATCGGTCGTCCAGGCGTGGCATGCCGCGGGACATGGCGGCGAACTCTGCCCGCGAGACGGCCCGGCGTCGACGGCGGATGGGGACCAGATCGCCGATGTGGTGGCCGTTGCGTGTGACGGCGTACCGCTCGCCGCGTTCCAATCCATCCATGATCTCCGCGGACCGGTTACGCAGATCGCGCTGCGAGATCTGGTGGGAAGTGTCGGACTCAGGAGTGCCCACTCGTCGACTTTACCGCCGCCGTGTGTGCCACATGGTGCTACTCGGTAGCACCATGCGCAGCGGACCACCACAAGCTGGGTGAGGGTCACCCCAGGGAGAAGGCGAGCGGTCCTCTGGGCCTGGATGGTGCGGTGCCGTGGGTGGGCGGCCGTCAGTCGAGCCCGACGAGCAGCGCCCGCGTGCCTGGCGGTCAGGAGGGCTGGACTTCGTCGAAGAGGGCGATGGCCTCGCTGGGGTCGGGGCTCACGAGGCGTTCCAGCCCGGCCGCCGTCATCTTCGCCCATTGGCCGGCCCGCACGCACATCCGCTCCTCGAAGGCGCGGACGACCTCGTCCAGATCGCCGGGGGCGGCGGCGACGGACTCGGCGAGTTCGGCGCCTTCCAGCATCGCGAGGTTCGCGCCCACTCCCAATGGGGACATCAGGTGGGCGGCGTCGCCCAGTAGCGTCACCCCGGGGACGTGGGCCCAGGTGTGGCCCACGGGCAGGACGTAGAGGGGCCGGCGGTCGAAGGCCGTGCCGTGGCGGAGGAGATCGAGGACGGGAGCGGCCCAGCCGTCGAACAGAGCCAGCAGGCTTGATCGCACGGCCTCGACGTCGGCCAGGTCCAAGCCCGCGTTCGTGCCCGCGTTCCCGCCTCTATTCGTGCCTGCGTCCGCGCCTGGGTCGGTGGCTGCGTTCGCGTCTGCGGTCAGGTCTGCGGCCAGGTCTGCGGTCGGGCCCTCGCGCCGGGTCAGGCCGAGATGCCGCTCCAGGTTCGTGTGCCAGTCCAGTGGCGCGCGGAACCGGGCGTACACCTTGACGTGGCCGCCGCTGTTGCGCTGGGCGACGAGGGCGCGGTTCACGCCGTACACGGCCATGGAGCCGTCGCCGATCAGCCGGGCGAGGTCGGGGTGGCGGGTGTCGACGTCGTCCAGGGAGCTCTCGACCATGGTGATGCCGGTGTAGTGCGGCGTCGCGGTCGAGATCGCCGGGCGGACCCGGGACCAGGCGCCGTCCGCGCCGACCACGAGGTCGAACGTCTCCTGCCGCCCGTCCGCGAAACGGACCAGCGCGCCGTCCCGGGTGCCCGGCACGACCTCCGTCACGCCCCGCCCCCACCGCACGTCGAGGGGGCCGAGCAGCAGGTCACGGAGCTGCCCGCGGTCGATCTCGGGATTGGCCAGGTCACCCGGACCGGGTCGCCAGTCGCGGAGGACGGTCCCGTCGGCGTCCAGGATGCGCATGGCCTGCCCCTCGGGGCGGGAGAGCGCGTGGAACTCCGCCAGCAGCCCCGCCTTGTCCAGCGCGAGCTGGCCCATCCCTTCGTGCAGGTCGAGCGTGCCGCCCGGGGGACGGGCGTCGGGGGCGGGATCGCGTTCGAGGATGGTGACGGGGTGACCGTGGCGGTGCAGGACGCGGGCGAAGGTGAGGCCGGCGGGGCCGCTCCCGACCACGGCGATACGATGGCTCATGTCGATACACTGTATTTAACAAATACAGTGTATCGCAACAGTACGATGTACCCATGTCTGTATGGGACCGGCCGGAGCCGCCGACTCGCCCTGTGCCGCTCGACCGCGAGCGAATCGTCGCCGCCGCCGTCGCGCTGGCCGACGAGGGCGGGCTGGAGGCGGTGTCGTTGCGCAAGGTCGCCGCCCGCCTGGACGCCGGCCCGATGCGGCTGTACGGATACATCTCCACCAAGGAGGAGCTGTTCGACCTCATGGTGGACGAGGTCTACGCCGAGATCCTCCCCAAGGAGCGGCCCGGCGACTGGCGGGAGGCGTTGCGCGTCCACGCCCACCGCACCAGGCAGGCCACCCTCCGCCACGAATGGCTGGCCGACCTGCTCGGCGGACGCCCGGCCATGGGCCCGAACGCCCTCGTCGTGATCGAGACCACGCTGGCCGCCCTCGACGGCCTCGCCGACATCGACACCGTCATGCGCGCCGTGGAGACCGTCAGCGCCTACTTCACCGGCGCGATCAGGCGCGAGATCGCGAACCTGCGGGCCGAGCGCGCCACGGGCCTGTCCAAGCGCGACTGGCAGCGCGCCTCCGGCCCGCATGTGAGCAGGATGCTGGCCACGGGCCGCTTCCCGGCGCTGGCCAAGCTCGTGCACGACGGCACGGAGGTGGACGCCGAGACGTCCTTCGCGACCGGCCTGGACTGGGTCCTCGACGCCGTGGCCGCCAGACTCGGCCGGCCGCCGGCGTGACACTCCGCGGGGCACGGCGGCCGGCTCGGCCCGCGAGACGGCACGTCCAGGCGGCACCCGGGACCGGGGGTGGTGCGGGTGCCGACGGCGGGGCGGTTCAGTCGAGGAGGCGGGAGTGGGACGGGATCAGTCGAGCAGGCGGGAGCGGAGTGCGGCGGCGTCGTCGGCGGTCCAGCCGTTGCGGTCCAGCCAGCCGAGCGGGCCGTCGTCCCTGGTCTCGAGCATCTGCAGGAAGTGGTCCATGTACTCCGGGCGGGGCATGTGGCTGTCGGCCGGGCGCGAGTCCAGGTCGTCGCGGTAGGTGTCGCTCGCGCGCAGGCGGGCCAGGACCCCCTCCATGCGGTCGCCGGTCGCCGCGTAGTCGGCCACGATGGCGTCGCGGGTGACCCCGGCCACCGAGAGCGTCAGGGCGCACACCACTCCGGTGCGGTCCTTGCCCGCCGCGCAGTGGACGACGGCCGCGCCGTCGCCGTACGCGAGGACGCGGAGGGCGGCGAGCACCGAGTCGGGCCGGTCGAGCAGGTAGGCGTAGTAGAAGCCGAGGACCCGCACTTCCGCGACGTCCTCGCGTTTGCCCTGCCAGGGCAGCACGCGGTCGCCCTGGATGCGGGGGCGCGCGCCGCTCCGCCATCCGCCGGCGCTTCCGGCGGCCGGCGAGGCCCCCGGCGTCCCGGCTTCAGGCGTGCCGTTCCGGGGCGTTCCCGGAGCCGCGGGGTCGTCCTCGTCCGGTATGTCGGCTTCGACGTCGGTGTGCCGGCCGCCTTCGGGGAACAGGGTGAGGTGATGGATGCTCACCTCGGGCACCTGGGTCAGCGGGCCGGGGCCTTCGAGGTCGACCTCGGCGTAGGAGCGCAGGTCCACCACGTCGCGCAGCTTCAGCTCGCCCACGAGCCTTCGCACGTCGGCTTCCGTGAGTCCCTGGAGGTTGTCCGAGCGCAGCACCCGCCCGAACCTCGTCGTCCGGCCGTCGATCGTGGGAAGACCACCGAGGTCCCGCACGTTCACGGCGCCGTCTAGAGCTATCCACCTCGTTAGTTCATTCATCACATCCAAGCCTATATGCGCTATATGTCCACGCGAAGGAGGTGGCAGGGGCAGAGTGTCAAAAGTACACGTCCGTCACGTGGCGGCTGCCACCGCGACTTCGGCCCGCGTGTGATGTAAAGGAACGAGCCCTTTCGGGCTCCGCCCGGCCGAGCCCTCCGGGGCCCGCCCGCTCAACCGCCTTCCCCGAAGGAGGTCATGTGAACACACGCGCGCTCCACCCCCGGCTCGTGCTGGACCCGTCCCTGCCGGCCGAGACCGCCCGCACCCTGCTCGGCAGCCCAGAGACGCTTCGCGCGGTGCGCGCCGGGGCCGCCCCCCGGCCGCTGACCCCGAACCCCGTCCTGCTCTGCGCCGTCATCTTCCTTCTCCTGCTCACCCTCATGCTGACCGGTCCGTGGGCCATGACCATGCTCGGCGCCCTCGTCGCCGGCCTGTACGGCCTGCGGGCCCTGGCCGCGGACCCGAAAGCGCGCGAGGCCCGCCGGCGGCTGCGCGTGGCCCATCGGCACGCCGACCGGTACGTCCTGCCCGAGGACCTCGACGGGAGCTGCCGGGAACTGCTGGCCAGGGCTCAGCGGGCCGTCGAGGAGGTGCTCGGGTCCGCGGTCAACGGCGACGGCCTGCTGGACACGATCGCCAACGCGGTGACGCTCCCGTCCGAGGTGTGGCGGCTCGGCGTGCGGCTGGCCGATCTCACCCGGACCAGGCGCGAGCACGAGCGCATCGTGCCGCAGGACGTGCCCGCCGACATCGCGGGGGTGTTCACCCCCTATGACGAGGTGCTGGAAAGGGCGCACCGATCGCTCGCCGCCCGCGTGGAGTCGCTGGAGGACTACGCCCGCGAGGTGCGGCGGGCCGACGCGGTGTACCGGGCCTATCGGCAGCTCGGGGTGCTGCGGGAGCGCACCCCGCACTACGAGCGGCTGCTCGCGGAGACCGCGGAGGACGGGCCGGCCCTGCCTCCCATCGAAGGGCTCAGCGGTCAGGCGCACGAGGTGGAGCGGGTCTTCCGCGAGAGCATCGACGAGGCGCGGCGGGCCGGGACGCACTTGCTCCTCCTCTCAGCGGCATGACGGGATTCCGCCGAAACGTACCCGGAGTTCGTAAAAAACCAGAAACGTCCCTATCGTCCGAAATAAAAACCGTGCCGTAACCCCCCTGCGACGCCTCGTCATCGGCCCGTAATCAAGCCGCCCGAAACCATACGATTCGGCCATCCCACCAAAATCCCTGCCTTTCACCAGCAATTGCGCAAGACGCTGGATCTCCCCTTTAATCTCCTCTGGACTGCACTCCGGCACGCGCTGACCGGCGCCCGGAAGGCCGGAAGGAGACGAGGCATCCGCCATGACCGCGCTCATCGAGATCCGGGACGCGGGCGTCCGGTATCTCTCGACCGGTCAGACGGCGCTCCAGGCGACGGGGCTGACCGTCCGCCCCGGCGACCTCACGCTGGTCAGCGGGCCGTCCGGCTGCGGCAAGAGCACCCTGCTCCGCCTGATCAACGGCCTCATCCCGCACTCCTACCGGGCCGAGGTGACCGGCGAGGTCCTCATCGGCGGCCGGCCCGTCGCCGGCCGCACCATACGTGAGCTCTCCACCGTCGTCGGCACGATGCTCCAGGACCCGCGAAAGCAGATCGTCGGCACCACCGTGGCCGCGGAGATCGCCTTCGGCCCGGAGAACCTCGGACTGCCTCGCGCGCAGATCCGCGAGCTGATCGCCGAGGTGGCCGGCCGCGTCGGCATCGAGCACCTGCTGGACCGCGCGACCGCCGGGCTCAGCGGCGGCGAGCTGCAGATGGTCGCGTTCGCCGGCGTGCTGGCGATGCGGCCGAAGGTCTTCGTCGTGGACGAGCCGCTGGCCAACCTCGACCCTGCGGCCGGTCTGCGCCTGATGCGCGAGCTGAGGAGATTCGCCGACGAGGGCGGCGCGGCCGTCGTCGTCGAGCACCGCGTCGAGGAGATCCTGGAGTTCTCCCCCACGGAGGTGCTCTACCTGGAGGAGGGCGCGCCCCGCTTCCAGGGCCCGGTCGAGGACTTCCTCCGCGTGGCCCCCGCCGGGCACGTCAAACTGCCCTTCTCCACCCTGGTCTCCCGCGCCGCCGAACTGCCCGCCGTGCCGGAACCTCCCAAGCGCGCGGCCCCGGCGGCCGCGCCGCGGCTGGAATACCGCGGGGTGAGCCTCGGGTACGGCGACCGCGCCGTGCTTTCCGGCGTCGGCCTCGCGCTCGGCTCGGCCGAGCGGGTGGCCGTCCTCGGCCCGAACGGCGCCGGCAAGTCGACGCTGCTGCGCGCCGCCGTCGCGCTGATCACCGCCTCGCGCGGCGAGGTCCTCGTGGACGGCTCCCCCGTCGCCGCGCGCTCGGTGGCCGACCTGGCCACGACCTTCGGCTACGTGTTCCAGAACCCCGGCCAGGCCCTGTTCAGCGCCACCGTCGGCCAGGAGCTGGCGTTCGGCCCGCGCAACCTCGGCAGCGGCCCGGAGGAGATCGCCACCCGGTCGCGGGAGGCGCTGCTCGCCGTGCTGCTCGACGAGGAGAAGGACATCATGGACCGGCCGCCGCGAACGCTGTCGTTCGGCCAGCAGCGCCGCCTCACCGTGGCCCTCGCCCTCGCGATGCGGCCGCGCACGCTGATCCTCGACGAGCCCACCGCCGGGCAGGACCTGTGGACGACCACCGAGTTCATGGGCCACGCCCTGTCCGCCCCCAGCATCGAGAGCGTCTACTTCATCACCCACGACGTCGACCTCGCCCTCACCTACGCCGACCGGATCATCGTCGTGGACGAGGGCGGCATCGCCGCGGACGCCTCACCGGCCGACCTGGCCAGAGACGACGGCGTCTGGTCGAGGGCGGGCCTGGCGGCCACCAGCCTGGTGCGCGCCGTCCGCGACCACCTGCCGGGCGCGAGGCCGATCCCCCACCCTTTCGACCTCGCCCGCCGAGTCTCCCTCCTCGCCCCTTCCACCTCTTCCCCGAAGGAAGGAACCACCCCCTCATGAGCACAGACGCGACCACCCCACGAGAGCCTGTCTTATCGCTGTCCTCCCGGACCGTCGTGTTCGGCGCGGTCGGCGCGGCGCTGTACGGCGTGCTCGGCCTGTTCAGTTTCCTCATCCCGGGCACGCAGGCGGTCACGGTCCGCCCCGCCTTCGCCCTCGTGCCGTTCTTCGGCAAGCGCTTCGGCGTCATCGCCGGATTCTTCGTCGGCCTCGTCGGCAACGCCATCATCGACCTGATCTCCGGCTACGGCCTCACGTACTGGAACTGGAGCGTCGCCAACGGCCTGGTGGGCGCCGTCGCCGGCCTGTTCTTCGCCTACCTGCCGCCGATCGCCAGCGAGGCGCTGCGCCTGGTCGTGACCGCGCTCGGCGCGGTGCTGGCCACCGCCATCGGCCTGCTGTTCGTGTTCACCGACATCTGGGTGCAGAACATCGACGTCGCGACCGTCATCTCGATCAACTACGTGCCCGCGCTGATCGCCGACGCCATCGCCGTCGTCATCCTGACCCCGGCGCTGGACGCCATCTGGGAGCCGCTGTCCAAGCGGGCCGGACGGTAACAGCGTGGACGTCACGCCGCGTTATCTGGGCGCGGGTTCCTTCCTGAGCCGCCGCGATCCGCGGGTGCTCCTGCTGGTTCCCGTGCTGTACATCGTGGCCGTGGCGGGGGTCGACGACCTGCGCGCCGTGATCGCGTGCACCCTGGCCGCCCTGGTCTACTACCGCGCCGCGGGCATCCCGTGGCGCGGTGTGCGGGCCAACTGGGCGTTCATGCTGACCCTGACCACGATCCTGGTCGTGGTCAACAGCATCCTGACCTCGGCCATCACCCGCGCGGGCGACGAGGGCGCCGAGGTCCTGTTCACCGCCCCGATCACCCACACCGCGATCACCTGGACCACGTTGTCGTACGCGGCCACGACCCTGGTGCGCTACATCTCCCTGGCCATGGTCGGCTTCCCCGTGGCGTTCAACATCGCGCCCTCCGACCTCGGGGTGGCGTTCGCACGGCTCGGGCTGTCGCAGCGGCTCGCCTACGGGGTGGACCTGACCTTCCGCTTCCTGCCCTCGACCTGGGCGAGCCTGCACGAGACCATGGACGCCCAGCGCATCCGGGGGTACGAGCACACCCGCAGCCGCAATCCGGTCAAGCGGCTGCTGTCGCTGCGGCCGGTGGTCATCCCGCTGACGGTGAACGCGCTCATCGACGCGGAGGACACGGTGAACGCCATGGACCTGCGCGGATTCGGCGGACGGCACCGCACGTGGATGCGCGAGCTGGCCTTCGACCGCGTCGACCTGCTCATCCTCGCGGGCTTCTCCGCCATCGCGGCGGTCATGGTCACCGCCAAGATCCTCGGTCTGACGGGCACCGTATGGGTGCCGTGATCCACTCGGCGCCGCTCCTGGTCCCCATATCGCGCCCCCCGATCCGCGACGGCGCCCTCGCCGTGCGAGACGGCCTGGTGCTCGCGGTCGGTCACCGGCGGGAGATCCTCACCGACCATCCGGGCGCGCAGGAGCTGCGATGGCCGGGCATGGTGGTGGCGGGGCTGGTCAACGCGCACACCCACCTGCAGTTCACCCGCCTGTCCAAGGTCGGGGCGCGGGTGTACGGCTCCTTCGAGGAGTGGTCGAACACCTTCGACTCGGTCTACTTCTCCTCCGGCGGGGCCGACTGGGCGGCCAGCGCCCGCGAGGGGGCGCTGCTCGCCCTGCGCCACGGCACCACGGCCGCCGCGGACGTGGTGACCGACATCGAGGCGATGCCCGTGCTGCACCAGGCCGGGCTGGCCGGCATCTCCTACCTGGAGGTGCTCGGCGACACCGACGCGAGCTGGGCCGAGACCGGGCGCGACCACCTGACCTCCACGCTGCGCGAGCTGCTCGGCACCGGCGAGGCCAAGGGCGGGGGGATCGTCGGCATCGCCCCGCACGCCCCTTACACGCTGGACACCGGCGTACTGGCCGACCTCGCCGTCCTGGCCCGCAGGTTCGGCCTGCGCCAGCACATCCACCTGCTGGAGTCGGCGCACGAGCGCGAGTACACCCTCTCGGGCACGGGGCCGATCGCCCGCCTGGTCCGCGACCTCGGATTCGACTTCGAGATCCTGCGCGCCGGCGGCTCCGGCCGCGGGCCGGTCGACTTCCTGGACGACCTCGGGCTGCTCGGGTCACGCTGCCACGTCGCCCACGGGGTCCACCTGGACGCCGAGGAACGGGCGCTGCTGCGCGGGCGCGGGGTGAGCGTGACGCTGTGCCCCCGCTCCAACCGCACGCTCGGCCTGGAGGGCCCGCCGGTCGCGGCCCTTCTGGAGGAGGGCAGCCCGATCGCCGTGGGCACCGACTCACTGGCCTCAAGCCCGTCGCTGGACCTGCTGGAGGACGTGCGGCTGCTGCACACCCTCGCCCGGCGGCAGGGCTACCGCGGCGAGGACCTGCCGCGTCGTCTGGTGGAGGCGGCCACCGCCGGCGGCGCCCGCGCGCTCGGGCTGGACACCGGCCCCGGCAGGATCGGCGCGCTGGAGGCGGGCGCGCGGTGCGACTTCGCCGTCTTCCCCCTTGACGCCGTCGAGCACGATCCGTACCGGGCGCTGGTCCAGGACGGGCCGGGAAGGTGCGTCGCCACGGTGACCGGCGGCGGCCAGGCCGGCCGGGTGCACCTGGCGAACTCGGCTCCGGAGCGAATCCATGGGTGCTGACCTCGCCGCGATCTTCACGAGAATGCGCGCGGCATCCCCCCGAAGGACCTCACACAGGTCCCACGCAAGGCGCGGAGACATGGTTTCTCAAAATCGCACTATCCGGTTCAAGCTGTACTCGCTGCTCAGCCTGCCGATCGTGGCGCTCATCATGCTCTGGATCGTCATGACCGGGCACCTCGTGGGCGTCTTCTTCGACCTACGCAGGGGGGTCACGCTGTTCGACCAGGTGGCCACGCCGGCCGGGGTCCTCGCCGACCACGTGCAGCAGGAGCGGCAGCTCTCGGCCATCTTCCTGAGCGGCACCTCTCCCGACGGCGGGCGCCTGGCCGCCGCGCGCGAGGAGACCGACCGGGCCGTGACGCTGTTCAACGAGCGGGTCACCTCGCTCGAGGCGCAGTCGGCGACCGGGCCGGATGTGGTGCAGAGCCTCGCCGAGCTGGACAGGCACCTGCACCGGCTGAGCACGCTGCGCCAGGACATCGACGGCCGCGCGCTGACCCGCCTGGCCTCCGTCCAGGAGTACACGAAGATCCAGGACGCGCTCTACCAGATGTACGACCAGCTCGTCACCGTGTCCGACCTGGCGCTCTACCGCAAGTCCAACGGGCTGCAGACCATCGTCAGGTCCCGCGAGCTGCTGTCCCAGGAGGACGCCCTGCTGTCGGGCGCCATCCAGCAGAACTCGCTGAGCCGGGAGGAACAGCGCAGCTACGCCGACATGGTGTCGGGACGCCGCCTGCTGCTCGCCCGGGGGCTGGAAGCCCTCGACGCCGAGCTGCGACGGCCCTACGACGACCTGGTGGCCTCGGCCGACTACAAACGGCTGACCACCATGGAGAACCAGGTGATCACGCAGGGCCGGTCGCCCGAGCAGGCGGCCGCCTGGCAGCCGCTCGCCGGCACGCTCGGCTCGCGGCTCGACCAGCTCGCCACCGACCGCGCCACGTTGCTCAACACCCGCACCGACGCCGCCGCCTCGGGCATCATCGCCCAGATCGTGGCCGCGGCCGGTCTCGGGCTCGTCGCCATCCTGCTGGCGGTGGTGCTGTCGGCCCGGTTCGGCCGCGGGCTCGCCCAGGAGCTGGCCCACCTGCGCAGCGCCGCCATCGACCTGGCGGACGTGCGGCTCCCCCGCGTGGTGGCCAAGCTGCGCGACGGCCAGCCGGTCGACGTCGAGAGCGAGGCGCCGCCCATCCTGGTCACCGGCACCACCATGGAGGTGCAGGACGTCGCCCAGGCGTTCTCGACCGTGCGCCGCACCGCCGTGGAGGCCGCCGTCGGCCAGGCCGAGTTGCGCAAGGGCGTCAGCCTGGTCTTCCGCAACCTGGCGCGCCGCAACCAGTCGCTGCTGCACCGCCAGCTCACCCAGCTCGACGGCATGCAGCGCAAGACCAGCGCGCCCGAGGCGCTGGCCGACCTGTTCCGGCTGGACCACCTGACCACCCGCATGCGCCGCCAGGCGGAGGGCCTGATCATCCTGTCGGGCGCGCCGGCGGGCCGGGCCTGGCGCAAGCCTGTGCCGATGCACGACGTCGTCCGCGGAGCGGTGGCGGAGGTCGAGGACTACACGCGGGTCACCGTGCCGCCCATGTCCGACGCCTCGCTGATCGGCACGGCCGTCGCCGACGTGATCCACCTGCTCGCGGAGCTGATCGAGAACGCCACGGTCTTCTCCCCGCCCAGCACCCGGATCAACATCCGCGGAGAGCTGGTCGGCCGGGGCTTCGCCGTCGAGGTCGAGGACCGGGGCCTGGGAATGGGCGAGGGGGACCGCGACGAGCTCAACCGCCGGCTGGCCAACCCGCCGGAGTTCGACCTCGCCGACAGCGACCGGCTCGGCCTGTTCGTGGTCAGCCAGCTCGCCCGGCGGCACAAGGCCAAGGTAACGCTGCGCCGCTCGCCCTACGGCGGCACCACCGCCGTCGTCCTCCTGCCGCACGACCTGATCATCACCACCGCCGACGACCTCCCCCCGGACCCGGACCACAGCCCGGGCACGCGGCACACCCCCGCCCCCGAACCGGGCGGCCACCGCATGTGACTAGGGCCGTGCGCCGTCGACGCGGCCTTCGGACAGGAGGGTGGCGAGCTGGAGGAGGTCGTCGATGATCACGTCGGCGACCGCCGCCTCGGGGCGGCCGGCGTGCAGGTGGCCCCAGGGGCCGCGGCGGAACAGCGCGGTGCGCATGCCGGCCGCGCGGGCGGGGAGCACGTCGTTGTCCATCCGGTCACCCACGTACAGGATCTCGCCGGGCTCGCGGCCGGCGACGGCGGCCACCTTGGCGAAGAACTCCGGGTGCGGCTTGCTGACGCCCCACCCGGCGGAGGTGTGGACGGCGTCGACCGGAAGGTCCATGGCGACGAGCGCGTCGTAGGCCTGCGGCGGCTGGTTGCCCGCGATGATCAGCTGGTATCCCGCCTCGCGCAGCGCCGCGAGACCGGGCCGCGCGTCGGGGTACAGGTCGTCGGCGTCGAAGTTCTCGCGCAGGCTCGCGGGCTCGTCCAGCCGCCAGGCCTCGATCTCGGCGTAGGGGTCAAGGCCGGGGCGGACCAGCTGGAACGCGTCGTCGTAGGGCCGGTCGAGCGCGGCCATCGCGCCGAGCACACCGAGCATGGTGAACCGCGACACCCCGAGCCGGTCGGCCCACCGCGACCAGATGCGGGTCTCGTCGATCAGCGTCTCCCCGACGTCGAACACCAGCGCGCGAATCACGACACTCCTCCCGTATGCGTGTGTCCGACCTTACTGGCCGCGTGCAGCGGGCCGGGAGGCGCGGCGGCCCGGGCGCCGCGCATGACGAAGGACGGGCATGCCGCGTGGGGGACACAGGCAGTGGCGTGACGGCCCGCCGAGACCGCCACGCCACGCCTTCGCTCCGCCGTCCCGCGTCAGGACGGCGGAGCCGATTCACCCCGCCTGGCAGGAGACCGAGGGCCAGTTCCAGTTGCCGTTGTGCTGGATCGTGACGCCGAAGTTGTTGCCGCTGCCGTTGGGCCTGGCGGTCAGCACCTGGGCGCTCGGATAGCTGGCGCTGATGTTCCAGGTGTTGATGATCTTCGCGGGGGACGGGACGTTCATCGTCACGGTCCAGTTGCTCGAACCGGAGACCGAGACGTTGAGGTTGTACCGGTCGCTCCACGACTGGCCCGCCGACAGGGTCGCGGTGCAGCTGCCGCCGCCGGGCGGAGGGCTGGAGGGAGGAGGGCTGGAGGGAGGAGTGGAGGGGTTGCCGCCACCGTCGGGCGCCACCGCCCGGCCGGTCGACGGTGAGATCATCCCGGCGCACAGGTTGCGGCTGCGCAGGTTCGCCGCGATCTGCGAGATCGCCTGCACCGTGGTCGCGTACTGGTCGTGCATGAGGATGATCTGGCCGTTCTGCAGACGCCCCGCCGCCTGCACGATCTGGGACGTGCTCGCGCCGTTCCAGTCCTGGGAGTCGACGTCCCAGATGATCTCGCGGAGGCCGAGCTGCTGCTCCACCGACTTCAGCGTGCCGTTGGTCTCCCCGTACGGCGGCCGGAACAGCTGCGGCGCGGTCCCGGTGGCCTGCTGGATGGCCTGCTGGGTGCGCTGGAGCTCCGACTGGATCTGCGAGCTGCTCATCTGGGTCAGGTGCGGATGGGTGTAGCTGTGGTTGCCGATCCACATGCCGGCGTCCCGCTGGGCCCGCACCAGCGCCTGGTTGTTCTGCGCGTTCTGCCCGATGTTGAAGAACGTCGCTCGCAGGCCGTTGGACTTGAGGGTGTTCAGCAGGTTGTTGGTGTTGCCGGCGTTGGGCCCGTCGTCGTAGGTGAGGCCGACGTAGCCGGCGCTGCAGTCGGCGGCGCTGGCCGAGGACGACAGGCCCACGGCGAAGCCCGCTCCGAGGACGGCGGCGACGCCGGCGATGAGCAGCTTGCGGGCGCCGGAGAGGCGCCCACGCGTACGGCCGTGGGGGACGGCGCTGTCGATCATGTCTGTTCCTCCACTGGAACGCTGATCGTCGACATGGCATGTGCGTGCGGCGGCCGGCCTGCGCGCCATTCTGCGCACCCCCACTGAAACATGTCAATCACATGAAGAAACGTTTCAGGCAGGTGAACCGTTTAAGGACTCCCTGAGATGGTGAAACATGAATGAAATTACCGAAAAGTTTCGAAGTTCGATGGCCTCAACGCACCGGCTCAGCCGGTCGGCTGGCGCGGTGAGCGGTCGGAGGTGCGGACGGCGGAGAAGGCCCCGGCCGGCAGGCGATCGAAGGCGCGGGCGATCTCCACAAGACGCCGGACTTCGCCGTTGATGTCCGGGGAGGCGGGATGGACTCCGGGGGCCGCCTCCGGAGCGCGCGCGTTCTCGACGCGGTCGCCCCTCACGAGGAGGGCGCGCCTCATCTGGACGGCTTCGATGGTCGCCTGCAGAGCGTCGCCGGTCAGCCCGTGCCGTTCACCGAGTGTCCGCGCCTCGGCGGCCACCTCGGCACTGTAGTGGGGACGCAGCACGAGCATGGCGTCCGTGATCTCGATGACCCGGCGGTACAGGCGGAAATCGAGATCACGAAGGCTCGCGAGCAGGTCGCCGGCCAGTGACGAAGGAGGGTCGAGAGCGATGTCCGGCATGGCGCGATAGAGCACGGCCCACAGCCGGTACAAGCGCGTGTAGTCGAGAAGGCGAGTCCCGCGGCCACGCATGGCCGTCACCTTCGGCCCCCAGGAAGGGGCGGTGCACCCGAGGGAGGCGAGCACGACCCCGGAGAAGATGACCATGCGTGCGCCGACCTCCCAGACGCGCACGTCCAGACCGGACCACCCCGCGAGAAGGTCCGCGCCTCTGATCGCGGAGTAGACCAGTCCGAGAAACGAGGCGACCGCCACCATGCGCAGCCCGCGCCGCAGCCAGGGCCGCCCGCCGGCGTTCGCGTACCGCCAGCACAACGCGGTGTTCCGCACCTGGACGGCCGCGAATATGACGATGTAGACCCCCAAGTAGGTGACGGCGTCGGGGTCATCGGCGTATCGGACCACGAAGTCGGTCGGCGCCTCCTCGCCGGGCGGTATCCGCAGGAACAGGAGCACCATGATCGCCTGGATCATGATCGCCACGGCGATGTGCCGTCGGACCGTCCTGCCGGCCTCCGTTTTCGGCAGGTCGATCAACGACACCATCAAGTGGATGCTGAGGCCGAACATCGCGGCCATTCCCTGCGAGAGCAGGGCCGAGACGTTCGGCACGCCCACGAGCGTGTCGACGCGCACCCAGACCGCGGGAATGGCGACGGTCATGGTGCACGCCATGAAGAAGAGCGCCGTGCACAGCGCGAGTCGCGCAGGGTCGGCGCCGGACCGGACGGTGATGGCGACCTTGTTGAAGACCGCGAGCCAAGCGAGGACCGCGCAGATCGTGTACAGCACCGTGTTCATCGGTCACCCGGGGGGCGGTCGAGCGTACGCTCAAGGCGTCCGACGAGGCTGTCGTCATCGGGGTGGAGCCGGCGTACGGGCTCGGACGCCCGGGACGAGACGCGGTGCAGGATCAGAGAGGCGATGTACTCCGCCTCCTGCTCCTCGACGGCCGAGTACCTGCTGCGTAACAGGACCTCGCGCACCTTCTGCGGATCCAGGGAGGGGAACAGCGTCCCGAGCATCTCCTCCTGCATGGAGGCGCTGCCCTCGTGCCCGCAGAGCAGGTGCGCCAGCTCATGGAGGATGATGTGCTCCCTGTGCAGCGGGGTGGTGTCCTCCTGGTAGACGATGTAGTCCACCTTCTCGGTGGGGACGCACAGCCCGCCCAGCCCTCCGCCCAGCGCGGGGACGGCCTCAAGACGGATCGGACGGCCACGGCGCGCACTGACGACCTCGCACAACGCCCGCGCGCTGAAAGGAGCCGGCAGCGGCAACCCGTCGACGATCGCGTCGCATCGCCGTCGTACTCGCATCAGGCTCATGCTCGCCCCTTCCACTCACATGAGCGGAATCACATGACTACGGATCTTCGTGCTCTGGCTCGCGTCGTGCGGCGTCACCGCGAGGCAGGCCTTCGAGATCTCTTACCCGGTCGACTATCTCGACGATCGTGTCGAGACTCGCGCTGGACAGGCCCGCGGCCCGCAGCGCGACCATCTGGACACGCGCGTCTTTGAGCGCGTTCAGAACGCCGAGCTCGGCGCCGATGCGCGAGGCGGCCTCATCGTCGAAGAAGTAGGCCGGTGGGACACCGAAGAAGCGGGCGAGCGCCTCGACGTGCTTGACCGTGGGGTTGTCGCGCTCACCCTTGCGCAGATACCAGATGTACGTACCCGAGATCGTCGGGCCACCCTGCTCGCGTATCGCCGAGGCAACCTCCTCGTTGCCGTAGGGGCCTCGGCCGGCGGGGTGCATCGTGTCGAACAGATGGTTCAGCTTGTCGGCGAGCGTCGATGGACGCCGTCGCGCCTCATCGACCATGACGGCCTCCAGCAAGCTCAATCAACTGACGTGAAAAGCCTACCATGGGCACCCTGACAGCAGTTAACGGCCGGAACACGCATCCACCCCTCGGTGTTGGCGTCACTTCAGCTGTTATAACTGAGATGAATGAAGGATATCATGAATCTGAATACCAGTTAAGATCACTGCTGCCGCAGTCGGTCAGACGAGGAGGACTCTCGGCCGATGCACACGATCTACCACCTGGCTCACATAGCACTCGCGACCGGCCAGAACCTGGCCGTTCCCTCCTGGCAGAACTATGTCGTACCCGTGACGAGCGGTGTCCTCGTCGCCGTCCTGCTCGGCGGCGTGCGCATCGCGTGGAGCCGCCGCCGCGTGCCCTCGGCGTTGTCCCGCGGGGTCCGCCGCAAGACCTATCTCGGCGCCGTCCTGTCAGAATCGGAACGCGGGTGCCCGGCACGGCTCGACGTGCTGGCACCACGGCTCTCTCCCGCCACGGAAAGCACGATCTTCGTCAAGATCCAGGACGCGTGGAAGCGCATCAACGGCCGCAAAGGGGTCCGGGTGGTGATCCTGGATTCCCAGGAGAGCCTGATCGGCGGCATAGAGCTCATGGCCGAAGGCATCGACGTGCGCGTGACCCGCCGCGAACTGGGCACCGAGAGTCTGAGCTTCCACCTGTTCGAGCGGGAGGGGCGGTCGGCCCCCAGCGCGATCGTCAACCATCGCGAGGACCTGGTCGACAGGCCGGTCCGGCTGAACGGCATGCCCGCGACCCGGCTGCTGTGGGACCACTTCGAGAAGATATGGGCCGACGCCCAGCCGCTGGAAGCCGTGCTCGCGGAGAAGATCTGCGAGAAGGTCAGCGAGCAGGGAGAGCCGCGCGCGGTCTGGCGAGCGCTCCATGAGGTCGAGGTCTCGCTGAACGTCGACCTGGACGGCGCCCCGAAGGTCCTGCCGCACCTGGCCTTCCGGAACAGCGCGCGAGTCGTGTTCGTGGTCGGCCTGCCCGGGTCGGGCAAATCCCACGTCCGGCGCGTGCTGGCCCGGCACCTGGCCGGGCTGGGGATCAAGACGAGCGAACTGTCCGACTACACCTACGCCTACCGCGACTTCCTGCACGCGATGGCCAAGCTGGAACCCGTGCGAGCACCCGGGTTCACGGCATACGCCGGGGGCGGGTTCTCGGTGAACAACATCGAGGTCCTGAGGCCCGCGCTGCAGGCATTGGCGCAGGCGGTCCGCGACAGCGTCAAGGAGCCTCGGGTCACGATCGTGGAATTCGCCAGGCCGGACCTGGTCGCCGCGCTGCGGGAGTTCGAGGATCTGCGGCTGGAGAGCCAGGTCATCCACGTGAACGCGCCCGCACCCCTGCGGACGCAGCGCCTGAACCGCCGCATCGAACCGCCGGAGGTGTCCGTCGATGACACGTCGGTCACCTTCACCCTGTCCGACAACCACGTGCTGCCGCCCGCCGCCAAGCAATCGATCTACAAGATGGACAACTTTCCCGAGCTGATGGCCGACCCTCACTGGCGCGGCCGGGTCTTCTCGATCGACAACGACGTGGACGACGGCGGCGCGACGATCGAGACCAGGCTGGGAGCGTTCGTCGAACGCGTCATCCAGCCCTACCGGCAGCCGTGAACCCACTGGCAGGGCGGCGGCTCGCGTCACGGCGCCCGGCGTGGGCGCGTCCAGGGCCATCCGGCCATGGCGCTCGCCGGGCGCTCAGACCGACAGCTGGGCCATCGCCTTGTGGATGCGTTTGTCGGAGATCGGGTAGGGCGTGCCGAGGGTCTGGGCGAAGTAGCTGACCCGCAGCTCCTCCAGCATCCAGCGGAGATCGGTGACGGCCTGCTCGGACCTGCGCGCCGGCGGCAGACCGTCCACCGTCTGCTCGTACGCCATGCGGATCTCGTCGAGCCTGAGCATCCGCTCGCGGTCGCGGTAGGGATCGTCGGGCAGCTTCTCCAGCCGCCGCTCGACCGCCCGCAGATAACGCTGCAGGTCGGGCAGCCGCGCGTGGCCGGTGGCGGTGACGAAGCCGGGGAAGACCAGCGACGACAGATGCTCGTCGATCTCCTCAAGGATGTCCTGCGGGTCCTTCATCGAGCCGAGCACGGTGCGCGCCTTCTGCCAGATCTGAAGGATGCTCTCGACCCGGGACACCGCCTCGGCCGTCGTGTCGTACAGCTCGGCGCGCACGTGGTCGTGCACGCGCGCGAACCCCTCGGCGTTCCACGCCGGCCCGCCTGCCTCGGCGATGAGCTTGTCGGCCGCGCAGGTGACGCAGTCTTCGAACAGCTCGGCGGCGTCGCGGTGCGGGCTGTGGCTCAGCGCGAGCTTCTGCTGGGTGCTCAGCCCGCGCAGGATGGCCTTGGCCGGCGAGGTGACGTTCAGCAGCACGAGGCGCCGCGTGCCCGCCCACATCGCCGCCCGCTGCTCGGCCTCGGTCTCGAAGACGCGGACCGCGACGCTGCTCCCCTGGTCGACCAGCGCGGGATAGGCCTTGATGCGTCCCTGCTCGAACAGCCGGGGTAGCTCGCCGATCGTCCACGAGCGCAGGCCCGTGCGTTCGAGACTCTCGCCCGCGCGAGACAGCGTGGCGCGCAGCTTGGGCGCCAGCCTGTGCTTCAGACCGGCGAGGTCCTTGTCCTCGGCGACCGTGCGCTTGTGCTCGTCCACCACGCGGTAGGTCACGCGCAGGTGGTCGGGCAGCCGCCCCGGGTCGAAGGCGTCGGGCGGCACCCGCACGCCGGTGAGCGCGAACAGCTCGCGCGCCACGGCCTCCACCAGAGGCTCCTCGCCGGGGGTGACCCGTTCGAGCACGGCCTTGGCGTAGTTGGGGGCGGGGACGAAGTTGCGCCGCACCACCTTGGGGAGCGAGCGGATCAGCTCGGTGACCAGTTCTTCGCGCAGGCCGGGGATCTGCCAGTCGAAGCCGCCGTCCTCGACCTGGTTGAGCACCTGGAGCGGCACGTGCACGGTCACGCCGTCGGCGTCGGCGCCGGGCTCGAACTGGTAGGTGAGACGCATGCGCTGGCCGCCCTGCCGCCAGGCGTCCGGATAGGCCTGCTGCAGGTCCGCGGCGTCCGCGCCCTGGTTGATCAGCATGTCGGCCGAGAACGTCAGCAGGTCGGGCTCGTCCTGCCGCTTGCGCTTCCACCAGCTGTCGAAGTGGGCCGCCGACACGACGGTGTCGGGGACGCGCCTGTCGTAGAAGTCGAACAGCGTCTCGTCGTCCACCATGATGTCGCGGCGGCGGGCGCGGTTCTCCAGCTCCTCGACCTCCGACAGCAGCCGGCGGTTCTCCTTCAGGAAGCGGTGGTGGGTTTCCCAGTCGCCCTCCACCAGGCCGTGGCGGATGAACAGCTCCCGCGACAGATCTGGGTCGATCTTCCCGTAGTTGATCTTGCGGTCCACCACGATCGGCACGCCGTACAGCGTGACCTTCTCGTAGGCCATGACCGCGCCCTGGTTCTTCTCCCAGTGCGGCTCGCTGTAGGTGCGCTTGACCAGGTGCCCGGCCAGCGGCTCGACCCACTCAGGCTCGATCTTGGCGACGACCCGCGCCCACAGCCGGGAGGTCTCGACCAGCTCGCCCGCCATGACCCATCGGGGCTGCTTGCGGGACAACGCCGACCCCGGGAAGATCGCGAACCGGGCATTGCGCGCGCCGATGTACTCGCGGACCGGGCGCCGCCGCGGCCCCGCCTCGTTCTTGTCGGACTTCTCGACGTCCAGCACCCCGATGTGGGACAGCATGCCCGCCAGCAGGGAGACGTGCGTCTGGTAGGGGTCGGGGCGCGTGGTGTTGAGGGTGACGCCGAGCCCCTTGGCGACCTGCTTGAGCTGGCTGTAGATGTCCTGCCACTCGCGCACGCGCAGGTAGTTGAGGAAGTCGGCCTTGCACATGCGCCGGAACTGGCTGGAGGACAGCTCGCGCTGCTGCTCGCGCACGTGGTCCCAGAGGTTCAGATAGCTCAGGAAGTCCGACTCCTTGTCGGCGAACCTGGCGTGCTTCTGGTCGGCCTGCGCCTGCTTGTCGGCGGGCCGCTCGCGCGGGTCCTGGATGGACAGCGCCGCGGCGATCACCATGACCTCGGTGGCGCACCCGTTGCCGTCGGCGGCCAGCACCATGCGCGCGAGCCTGGGGTCGACCGGCAGCTGGGCGAGCTTGGAACCGATCGGGGTGAGCTTGTGGTGCTCGTCGAAGGCGCCCAGCTCGTGCAGCAGGTTGACGCCGTCCTTCACCTGCCGCTGGTCGGGCGGCTCGACGAACGGGAACGCCGCGATGTCGCCCAGGCCCAGCGAGGTCATCTGCAGGATGACCGAGGCGAGGTTGGTGCGCAGGATCTCGGGGTCGGTGAACTCGGGCCGGCCGAGGAAGTCCTCCTCGGCGAACAGGCGGATGCACACGCCGTCGGAGGTGCGGCCGCAGCGGCCCTTGCGCTGGTTGGCCGAGGCCTGCGAGATCGGCTCGATCGGCAGCCGCTGGACCTTCAGCCGGTGGCTGTAGCGGGAGACGCGCGCGAAGCCGGGGTCGACCACGTACTTGATGCCGGGCACGGTCAGCGAGGTCTCGGCGACGTTGGTCGCGAGGACGATGCGGCGGCCCCGGTGGGCCTGGAAGACGCGGTGCTGCTCGCCGGCCGACAGGCGCGCGTACAGCGGGAGCACCTCCTCAGGGCGGCCCTTGAGCGCCTCCGCGGTGTCCCTGATCTCGCGCTCGCCGCTGAGGAACACCAGGATGTCGCCGGGGCCCTCGCCGCACAGCTCGTCCACCGCGTCGACGATCGCCTGCGCCTGGTCCTCCTGGTCGTCGCGGATGGGGCGGTAGCGCACCTCGACGGGATAGGTGCGCCCGGACACCTCGACGATGGGCGCCTCCCCGAAGTGGCGGGAGAAGCGCTCGGGGTCGATGGTCGCCGAGGTGATGATCACCTTGAGGTCGGGCCTCTTGGGCAGGAGCTGCTTGAGGTAGCCCAGGATGAAGTCGATGTTGAGGCTGCGCTCGTGCGCCTCGTCGATGATCAGCGTGTCGTACCGCGACAGCAGCCGGTCGCGCTGCATCTCGGCGAGCAGGATGCCGTCGGTCATCACCTTGACGAGCGTGTCGTCGCCGGAGTGATCGGTGAAGCGCACCTTGTAGCCGATGGCGCCGCCCAGCGGGACGTCCAGCTCCTCGGCGATGCGCTCGGCGACCGTGCGGGCCGCGATGCGGCGCGGCTGGGTGTGGCCGATCTGCCCCTTGACGCCCCGGCCGAGCTCAAGGCAGATCTTGGGGATCTGGGTGGTCTTGCCCGAGCCGGTCTCACCCGCGATGATGACCACCTGGTGATCGCGAAGGACCGCGAGGATGTCGTCCTTGCGCCCGCTGACCGGCAGGTTCTCCGGATAGGAGACCGCGGGCACCAGGGCGCGCCGGGCCGCGACCCGGACCTCGGCCGCGTCGATCTCGGTGGCGACCTTGTCGGCGATGGACCGCAGAGCCTTGCCGTCGCGCACGCGGCGCGCGCCGTCGATGCGGCGGCGCAGCCGCAGCTCGTCGCGCAGCATCAGCGCAGGCAGGCGTTCACGCAGATCGGTCAGGGGCGATTTCAACGAAGACGTTCCCATGGTCGCTTTCTCGGCCGTCTCGTCGAACGACCGCCACCGGCAAGGATAAGCAACCTTCCCCCGCACTCCGCCAATGGTTTACCGCGCTCGCGAGGCGGGGGACGTCCACAGGGCTGTGACCTGCGACCCTTCCCCGCAGGGCCGGCTCCACGGGTTCCGGCGCCCGCGGGCCCTGCGGCGAACGGCCGGGCTCGGCCGGATCAGTGGGAGCGCAACAGCTCTCCGGGCGAGTCGTGGGTGTACTTCAGCGCCTTCTCAAGGCACACGATGGCGCCCTGCCGGGGGCGGTTGATGAAACGCACGTCGTCGGCCAGCGCCCGCATGATCTGCAGCCCCCGCCCGTGCTCCGCCATCGGGGAGCTCGTGCCGACCTCGTCCGGGTCGAAACCTCGCCCGGTGTCCAGAACGGTGATCACGAACTTGTCGGCGACGAGTTGCGCACTGACGGTGTACTCGTCGGCCTCTGTGGCGTGCCTGATGACGTTCGAGCACGCCTCGGTGAGCATGAGCATGATGTCCTCCTTGATGTCCTGTTCGACACCGAGGACCTCCAGCTCCGCACCAAGGATCTGCCGGGTCACGGACACGCTCGCGGCATCGCGCGGCAAGCGCAATGCGATGGTCACCTCCACACTTCCTCCTTTCCGCCCACGTTGTTAAAGGTGCCCCCATGAGAGATGCCAAACACGGAAAGTGGAAGGTGATGCGATCGCCAAGGGTGTCCGGACCCGGCCGGGGACGGCCAGGCTCCCCGGGCCGGCGAGATCCGGCCCGGGGAGCGGAGGAGGCCGCCGCGGTCAGCGACGCGCGTGCCCGGCTGCCTCGGCGGCGAGCGCGGCCCCGATGATGCCCGCCTCGTTGAGCAGCGTCGCCGGGACCACCGGCGTGCCGGGCAGATCGATGTAGTGCAGGAACTTGTCGGCCTTCTTGCTCACGCCGCCGCCGATGACGATCAGCGACGGCGACAGCAGTGCCTGGATGTGCTCCAGGTACTTCTGCACCCGCCCGGCCCACTGCTCCCAGCTGAGGTCGTGCTTCTCGCGGGCGTTGTCGGAGGCGCGGTGCTCGGCCTCGTGCCCGTCGATCTCGATGTGCCCGAACTCGGTGTTGGGGACGAGCAGGCCGTCCACGATCAGCGCGCTGCCGATGCCGGTGCCGAAGGTGAACATCGCCACCAGCCCCGCGCGGCCGCGTCCGGCGCCGAACCGGGCCTCGGCGACGCCCGCCGCGTCGGCGTCGTTGACCACGGTGACGTCCGTGCCGGTCGCGCCGGAGAACAGCTCGCGCGCGTCCAGGCCGATCCAGGCGGAGTCGACGTTCGCCGCCGTCTTGGTCACCCCGTCCACCACGACCCCGGGGAAGGTCACCCCGACCGGCCCCGTCCAGGAGAAGTGCTCCACGATCTGCCGGACGACCCCGGCGACCTCCTTGGGAGCGGACGGACTGGGCGTCGGCACCCGGAGGCGCTCCTGCGACAACGCACCGCGCGCCGTGTCGACCGGGGCGCCCTTGATGCCCGATCCGCCGATGTCGATTCCCAGCACATTCATGTCCACTCCTCGTCGAACCCGTCAGCCTCTTATTACCGCTATCGTGCGCATGATGCCGTACATGCTCAGACCGCTGACGATGCTGCTGTCCGCCACGCTCACCATGGCATGCCTGCCGGGGCGGGCGGCGGGCGCCGCCGAGGCGCCCGCCGCGCCCGCCGTCCCCCGTGTCCCGGCCGGCACGACCGCGAGCTACATGGTCTTCGACCGGACGACGCGCACGACGCGGCTCGCCCACAACGTGCACAGCCGCTACCGGTCGGCCTCCGTGGTGAAGATCCTCATCGCGCTGGACTTCCTCGAGTCGCGCGCGCCCGGCCGGGCGATCTCCGCCGCCGACCGGGAGCTGCTCAAGCGGATGCTGCGCTCCAGCGACGACGACGCCGCCTCGGCGTTCTGGCGGCGCGGGGGCCAGCGGGCGATCATCGACCGCATGGTGCGCCGGATGGGCCTGAAGGACACCGGCCCGCCGCCCGCCTCCCACCCCGGCTTCTGGGGCTACACCGCGCTCAGCGCCTCCGACGTCGTGCGCACCTACCGCTACCTGCTCGACCGGGCCGACGCCGGTGCCCGGAGCCTCATCCTCGGCCACCTTCGTCAGGCCACGCGATGCGCCAGCGACGACTTCGACCAGTCCTTCGGCATCCCGAGCGCCGTGCCGCGGCCGTGGGCGGTCAAGCAGGGGTGGTCCGGCTATGGCGCCACCCCGGCCGTGCGCTGCTCCGGCTCGCGGGCCGGCGGCTCGGCCACCGCCGCGGTCGCCCCCACGCCCTCCGGCGACGCGCCCGGCGCCGCGATTCCCGGCGACGCGTCCGGGACCGTGATTCCCGCGGCGGCCGACGCCCCGGTGGCGACCGCGGCGACGGACGCGGCGGTGGCGGACGCCGCGGTCGCCACCGGGAGCGCGGGCACGTCCGGACGGCCTCCGGTGAACCTGGCCCGCCCGGTGCTGCACACCACCGGCCTGGCCGGCGCGGGAGACCGCCTGATCATCGTGGTGCTCACCCTCCAGCCGGCGGGCGCCTCGTACGCGAACTCCGCCGTACGGCTGACCGCGCTCACCAAGCAGGTCTACCAGGCGGGCCGGCCGCGCTGACGGCCGTCCGCGCGGGTGCCCAGCACGGCGTCGAAGGGAGCGGTGTTCTCGTCGAACGTCCACCTCGTCGAGGTGTCCAGCGGATCCAGGCGGCCGTGCCGGGGGTCGTCCCTGCCGACCACGAACGGGTCGGTAGGCGCTGAGCCCGCGGAGGTGTCCTCCCGCCGGCCGGGACCCGCCGGGGCGTCGCGCCGGTAGGACGACGGAACCTCCCACTCGTAGGACGACGCCGACGCCGGCTCCGACCGGTACGACGACGCCGGCTCTGTCCGGTACGACGACGCCGGTTCCGACCGGTAGGCCGGTTCCGATCGGTAGGCCGACTCCGGCTCTGAGCGGTAGGCCGACGCCGGGTCCGACCGGTACGACGACGCCGGTTCCGATCGGTAGGCCGACTCCGGCCGGTAAGAGCCGGGAGCCGGATCCGAGCTGTAAGGAGACGGCTCCAGGCGGTAGGAGGCCGCCGCCGGGTCCGACCGGTAGGAGACGGGAGCCGGGTCCGAGCTGTAGGAGGACTGCTCCGCGCGGTAGGAGGCAGGGGCCGGGTCCTTGGTGTAGGACACCTGGGCCGGCGTCACGGGGAGGTAGGCCGACGAGGTCGCCGAGGACGGCTCGGTCAGATAGGCGACCGGCTCCTTGGCGGCGGCCGACGGCGCGGCGTAGGCGTCCGTACGAGACGGCGGCGTCGCATAGGCGTCGGACCGGGACGACGGCGCCGTGTAAGCGTCCGACCAGGAGGACTGCGTCGTATAAGCGTCCGTGCGGGAGGACGGCGGGGCGGAGGTGTAGGCGGAGGAGGAGGCGCCGATGGCGGCGGTGGCCCGGCCGTTGCCGACGGAGAACAGGGAGGAGTGCAGCCCGTCGATCAGGCGCTGCACGTCCTCGCGGCCGCGCACCGCCAGCCGCAGGAAGTCGCTGCTGGAGCCCAGCTTGTCGCCGCAGTCGCGCACCAGCAGGTTGTGCGCCGACAGCAGCTGCCCGCTCAACGCCCGCCCGTCCTTGCCCTCGGGCAGGCGCACCATCAGGAAGTCCGCCTGCGAGGGGTACACCGTGACCCCGGGCAGCGCCGAGAGCCGCTGGAACATCGACCGGCGGTCCTCGGCCATCATGCGCAGGCTCTCCCGGTAGTCCCGCATGTGGTCCCTGAGCATGAAGACCAGCGACTCGGCGTAGGAGTTGAGGTTCCACCGGGGCAGCATCCGCCGGATCTTCTCCGCGAGCGCCGGGTTGGCGACCAGGTAGCCGAGGCGGGCGCCGGGAAGCCCGAACGCCCGGTCCAGGTTCCGCAGCACGATCACGTTCGGCCTGATGGCGGCCTCCGCGGCCACGCTCGGGACGGCCTCGGCGTCCACGAAGTCGGCGTAGGACTCGTCCACCACGACCAGGTCGAGGTCCGCGAGGGTGTCGAGGAGCTCGACGACCCGCGCGCGGGGCAGGTGCCCGCCGTCGGGGTTGTTGGGGTTGCAGATCACCGCGACCCGCGACCCGCGCCTGCGGACGAACCGCGTGTAGGCCTCCACGTCGAGCGCGAAGCCCTGGTCCTCCTGGAGGGGGTACATGTCGACGCGCTTGCCGGTGTCCAGCGGCTGACCGGTCCAGCGGCCGGAGGTCGGGATGGGGACGGCGAGGCTCTCCTGGACGAGGAGGTGGTCGATCCAGGTGATCAGCTCGCTCGTGCCGTTGCCCATGACGACCGTCTGCGGCTTCAGCCCGAGTGCCGCGCTCAGCTCGGCGGCGACGTCGGCGGCGTCGCTCGGGTGGTGCCGCAGGACGGTGGCGGCGTTGCGCCCGAGGATGTCGAACATCTCGGGCGTGGGGAAGTACGGGTTGCACGGGAGGCGGAAGTCCACCGGGGCCTCCGGTGCCCCGCCGGTCCCGCGCTGGTACGAGGACGACGTGCCGTTCGCCTCGGCGCGCAGCAGGCTGAGATCGGTGGAACCTGCCAACAGAGGTCTCCTCCATGACGGCGTTACGACGGGCGTCCGCGGGCGCGACACCCTGAGGTACGCGGCCGGGGCGTCACGGGTTCATCCCGATTCGCGTGCGGCCCCGCCGGACACGGGCCCACTGGACACGGGCCCGCCGCCCCGGCGGCCACGGGTTCGGCGCGGCCCGCCGATGACCGGTTCGACGCGGCCCGGCGATCACCGGTTCCGCCCGCCGTGCACGGATTGCGGACACGCCCCCCGGCCGCTTCGCCGCCCCGGCGGGCGTCTTCAGGAGGTGACGGACCGGTCCCCGGTCCGCGCCGGCCGCCCGGGGGTGGTGTCCGGGGCGTCGCCGTCGCGCGGCCCCGCGGGGTCGTTCCCGTTCCCCGTGCCGGGGCCGTGCGCCTCGTCCGGCCCGTGGTCGTCCACGAACGTGGCCTCGTCGAAGGGGGCGCGCCCGGACAGCACCTCCTTGGCGCGCTCGCGGTCGAAGTCCTTGACCCACGTGCCGATCAGCACGGTGGCCACCGCGTTGCCGGCGAAGTTGGTCAGCGCACGGGCCTCCGACATGAACCGGTCGATGCCGACGATCAGGCCGACGCCGTCGACCAGGCCGGGCCGGTGCGACTGGAGGCCGCCGGCGAGCGTCGCCAGCCCGGCCCCTGTGACGCCCGCCGCGCCCTTCGAAGCGATGATCATGAAGACCAGCAGCGCGATCTGCTCCCCCACCGACAGCGGGGCGCCGGTGGCGCTGGCGACGAACAACGTCGCCATCGTGAGGTAGATGGCGGTGCCGTCGAGGTTGAAGGAGTACCCGGTGGGCACGGTGATGCCGACGACGGCGCGGCTCACGCCGAGGTGCTCCATCTTGGCGATCAGGCGCGGCAGCGCCGACTCCGAGGAGGAGGTCGAAAGGATCAGCAGGAACTCCCGGCCGAGGTAGCGCAGCAGGGACGGCAGGCTGATCCGGGCGCCCAGCCAGAGGATCGTCCCGAGGACGACCCCGACGAACAGCAGGCAGGTCAGGTAGAAGGCGCCCATGAGGACGGCCAGGCTCCGCAGTGCCTCCACTCCGCCCGCGCCGGCCACCGCCGCCATGGCGCCGAACGCGCCGACCGGCGCCGCCCACATGATCATGGCGAGGATGCGGAAGACGAGCCGCTGGACGTGCTCGAGGCCGCGCAGGATGGGGACCCCGCGCGGGCCCATGCGCTGCAGCGCGAACCCGGTGAGGAGCGCGACGAGCAGGGTCTGCAGCACCTGGCTCCCGGTGAGCGCCGCCAGGAAGGTGGTGGGGATGATGCCGACGAGGAAGGAGACGGTGTCGCTCGCGTCGCCCTTGGCCGCCTGCTCCTCGCCCGCCTTCCGCAGCGCGTCGGTGAGCTGCAGACCCTCGCCGGGGTGGATCAGGTTGCCGACGACCAGGCCGATGATCAGCGCGATCGTGGACATGACCAGGAAGTAGCCGATGGCCAGGCCGCCCACCTTGCCGACCTTGGCGGCCTCGGCGACCGAGCCGACGCCGAGCACGATGGTGCAGAAGATGATCGGGCTGATCATCATCTTGATCAGCGCCACGAAGGCCGTGCCGAGGGGCTTCAGGGCGACGCCGGCGTCGGGGGCGAGCAGGCCCACCAGGATGCCGGCCACCACCGCCACGACGACGGCGATGTAAAGATATCGGGTGGGGTCCCGGCGCACCGGGGCTGACGTCGTCGTCACGCGACGCTCCTTGTCTTGCTCCGCATACGTTCGCATGAGGAATGGAAGTTCGATCGAGTGACTATGCGCCGAGGGAGTGACGTGGGTCACCATTGCGTACATTTCGTTTGTCGCCGTCACCGCACGGTGACGCCCCGCCCCTGTGCGCGGCGGACCGGGCGACCCGGCGGAGGTGAGCCTTGACCGAGATCCGCTCCCGGTTGCGACGATGGAGCCTGGCGCGGCAGATGCTCGTGCTGCAGATCTTCGTCGTCGGCGTCACCGTGGCGGGCGGCACCGTCCTGGCGTTCATGCACACCGGCAGGCTGCTGACCGAGCAGGCCGCGAGCACGAGCAGAAGGATGGCGATCAGCGTCGCCGACTCCCCCGCCGTGCTCGCCGCGCTGGACGACCCCGACCCCTCGGCCGTCCTCCAGCCGTACGCCGAGCGGGTCCGGCGCGAGGCCGGCATGGACTTCATCACGATCATGAGCACGCGGGGGCGCAGGTTCACCCATCCGAACCCGCGGCGCATCGGCGGGCAGTTCCTCGGCAACACCGCCGAGGCCCTCGCGGGCCGCACCTTCACCGAGACCTACACCGGCACGCTCGGCCCCTCGGTGCGGGCCGTCACGCCCGTGCGGGACGCCGCGGGGCGCGTGCGCGCGCTGGTGAGCACCGGGATCATCGTCGACAAGATCAGCGCCCAGCTCCGCGAGCAGGTCACCGCGGCGCTGCTGACCGGGGCGGTGGGCCTGTCGGCCGGCACCGCGGGCACCTATCTGGTGGGGGCGCGGCTGCGCCGCCACACGCACGGCCTGCGGTCCTCTGAGCTGAACCGCATGTACGAGCACCACAACGCGATCTTGCACGCGGTCCGCGAAGGGCTGCTGCTCATCGACGGCGAGTGCCGCCTGACGCTGGCCAACGACGGGGCCCGGGAGCTGCTCGGGCTGCCGCCGGACGCCGAAGGGCGTCCCGTGGCCGAGCTGGGCCTGCCCTCCTCGCTGGCCGGGTCGCTGGCCTCCGGCGAGAACCGGGCCGACGAGATCCACCTGACCCGCGACCGGGTGCTCGTGGTCAGCTCCGCCGAGGTGCGCTCGGGGGCCCGGTCGCTCGGCACCGTGGTGACGCTCCGCGACCACACGGAGTTGCAGGCGCTCACCGGCCAGCTCGACGCCGAACGCGGCTTCGCCGAGTCGCTGCGCTCGGCCGCGCACGAGGCGGCCAACCGGCTGCACACTGTGGTCACCCTGGTGGAGCTCGGACGCACCGAGCAGGCCGTCGCCTTCGCCACCGCCGAGCTGCGGACCGCGCAGCAGCTCACCGATCGTGTCGTCGGCGCCGTGCGCGAGCCGGTGCTGGCGGCGCTGCTCCTCGGCAAGACGGCCGAGGCCGCCGAACGCGGCGTGGAGCTGGCGATCAGCCCCGGCAGCGAGCTCGACGACGTCAGCCTCGACAGCCGCGACCTGGTGACCATCCTCGGCAATCTGGTCGACAACGCCGTGGAGGCCGCCATGAGCGGCCCCGCCCCCGCCCGCGTGCGCGTCCATCTGAGCGCCGCGGACGGCGCGTTCCTGGTCCAGGTGAGCGACAGCGGGCCGGGCGTCGACGCCGCGGCCGTCCAGGACGTCTTCCGGCGCGGCTGGACCACCAAGGGGGACGGCCGGGGGCTCGGGCTGGCCATGGCCGGCCAGGCGGTGCGCCGTCTCGGCGGCGCGATCGAGATCGGCCGTGGCGGCCAAGGTGACGAGGGCGGCCAGGGTGACGAGGGCGGGCAGGGGGCCGTCTTCACCGTGCGCCTCCCGCTGCCCGGCGGGCCCGGCGCGCCCGGGGGGTCGCCGTGATCTCCGTGCTGATCGTCGAGGACGAGGAGCTCACAGCCGAGGCCAACCGCGTCTTCGTCGAGCGGGTGCCCGGCTTCCAGGTCGTGGGCGTGGCCCGCTCGGGCGGCGAGGCCCTGCGTTTCCTGCGCCGCCGGCCGGCCGATCTGGTCCTGCTGGATCTGTACCTGCCGGACATGCACGGGCTGGACGTGTGCCGGGCGCTGCGGGCGGCGGGCGTCTTCTGCGACGTCATCGCCGTCACCTCCGCGCGGGATCTGTCGGTCGTCCGCTCCGCGGTGTCGGTCGGGGTCGTGCAGTACCTGCTCAAACCGTTCACCTTCGCCGCGCTCAGCGAGAGGCTCAGGCGGTACGGCGACTTCCGGTCCTCCATGGACGGGGCGGGCGAGGTCATCGGCCAGGGAGAGGTCGACAGGGCGCTGTCGGCGCTGCGGGGGACCGCGCGCACTCCCCTGCCCAAGGGAATGGCCGAGCCGACGCTGGAGGCGGTGGCGGGCGAACTGCGCAGGACTCCAGGCGGGATGTCGGCGCAGGCCATGGGCGCCGCGATCGGGGTCTCGCGGGTGACGGCCCGCCGCTATCTGGAGCACCTCGTCGGCACCGGCATGGCGCGCCGCGTCCCTCAGTACGGAGGGCTCGGGCGGCCGGAGCTGCTGTACCAGAGCGTCTGAGCCCGCCCGGGCGCGGTGACCGCCCGGCGGCGGGTCCGCCACACAATCTCAGCAGCTGCTCGGCGGTTTACTCATGCCGTCAGGACCGGGCCGGTTTCCCTGCCGGTGCCGTTCGCTCCTTCGCCGTCCTCGCCGGGGGGGCCGCCGCAGCGCGCGATCTTCCGGTCATCCGCGTCCTTTGCGTTCGGCGTGCTCCACGAGCCGTTCCCTTGTCATCGGACGGTCGACTCGGCGCCGGAATTCGCGTATGCGGATCAGGCCCATCGGCGTCGCGCTTCCCTCTTTGACCGTGGGGCGGTTCCCGCTCGCCCCAGAGCGGAGAAATTGGACATTTCTCCTCAGCGTCCGGCGGCGCCCGCACTTTTGCCCCGGCACCCGAACCGCATTCTGTATTACATCGACACTCGCGATGTCAACGAGATACGGCGCCGACCGAACTGGCACAACACATCGCCCAAAATTAAGTAAACCGCCGCAAACACCCAGTCCCTGGCCTTGAGGCTCCGAGGTCGATCCCTACGCGCCGGCAGCCCACCGAGAGCCGAGCGCCCGGGACGACACGGCACAGAACCCCCGCCAGCGATCGGCAAAGCATGTCAACCCTCGACTTTTCGCAATGTCATCGACATTGTGTGCTCCAGACAGGATCACTGGTCAAGCCAGATAACTATGACAGTTATCACGATACGAATAGTGACACTCGCATATACCGACTATGGGTCCGGTCACTAGGCACGGCTGGGGCTATCCGTAACTCTCCTCTTAGCGCTTAGCCGGACCGAGCGAAGAGAGGGGTGCGAGACGTGATCGACAGGTACGAGATCTATTGCCTCGCCGATCCACTGTTTTACGACACCCTTGACAATCAGCGTACGAAGTATCCCGACTTTCCCATAGCGAGCAAGGACGTGCCGGTCGGCTGGCAGCATCGCGCCACGGACACCTGGCTGCACTACGGCCCTGAGGACCTCTCCCTTCCCCTTCAGGGATGGAAGATTCACATCTCGGCCCGCCTCGACGACGCCGAGAAGACCCTCGCCACGGTCTGGGACTACTGCGTCGGCCGCCGGCTCAGCTTCAAGTTCCTGCGCGGGCCCCGCGTGGTCATGATGCTCAACTCCAAGTACGCAGAACGCGGCAGCAGCGGCAAGCTGGTCACGATCTACCCGGCCGACGAGGCCGAGCTGGAGCTCGTGCTCAAGGAGCTGGACGAGCTGCTGCACGGCGTCCGCGGCCCGTACATCCTCAGCGACCTGCGCTACGGCGACGGCCCCCTGTACGTGCGCTATGGCGGGTTCGCCGAGCGCTACTGCCTGACAGGCAACCGGGAACGGGTGCTCGCGATCGCCGACGCGGACGGCGCCCTGGTGCCCGACCGCCGCGGGCCGTCCTTCTCGCCGCCGTCCTTCGTGACTCTGCCCGACTTCCTCAAGCCGCACCTCGAGGCCCGCAACGCGGTGACCTTCGCCGGCAGGCCGTACGAGATCGAGAAGGTGCTTCACTTCTCCAACGGCGGCGGCGTCTACAAGGCCAGGGACACCCGCACCGGCCGCGCGGTCGTGCTCAAGGAGGCCAGGCCGCACGCCGGGCTCGACGCCGCCGGCCGCGACGCGGTGGCCCGCCTGGGCCACGAGGCCGACATCCTTCGCCGCCTGGAAGGGCTGGACGTCGTCCCCGCGCTGTACGACTACTTCACCCTCGGCGAGCACCACTTCCTGGTCCAGGAGTTCATCGACGGGACGACGCTGAGCCAGGAGTCGGTGCACCGGCACCCCCTGACCCGCGCCACCCTCACTCCCGAGGACGCCGCCGAGTACACCGAATGGGCGCTCGACATGCTGGCCCGCGTGGATCGGGCGGTGACCGCGCTGCACGGGCGCGGGGTCGTCTTCGGCGACCTGCACCCGTTCAACGTCCTGGTCGAGGACGACCGCGTCGTACTGATCGACTTCGAGGTCGCCAGCCTGGCCGAGAACAAGGCCCGGCCCACCCTCGCCCACCCGGGCTTCTGCCCGCCTTCTGACCGGGTCGGCATCGCGGCCGACCGGTACGCCCTCGCCTGCATGCGGCTGAACCTGTTCGCCCCCATGTCCACGGTGCTGATCCCGCTGCAGCGCGCCAAGGTCATCCATCTGGCCGAGCTCGTGCGCGACACCTTCCCGGTGCCGCACGCGTTCGTCGAGGAGGCCGTGCGCACGATCCTCGGCGGCGACCCCGGCCACGCCGCGCCGGCGTCCTCCACCGCACAGGAGGCGCCCGCGCCCGAGCCACCGGCCTCCGCGGCGCCCACCGGGACCACTCCCGCGCGCACGGCCTCCCCGGCCCATGACCTGAACGCGATGAGCCGGCTGCCGATGCCGGGCCGCGCCTCCTGGACCTCGGTCCGGCAGGCGGCGCGCCGGGCCATCCTCGCCTCGGTGACCCCGGAGCGCGACGACCGGCTGTTCCCCGGCGACGCGGCGCAGTTCCAGCCGGGCGGCGGACTCAACCTGGCGAACGGCGCGGCGGGCGTGCTGTACGCGCTCGCCGAGACCGGCGCCGGCCGGTTCCCCGAGTACGAGGCCTGGCTGCGCGAACGCGCCATGGCGCCGAAACCGGGTACCGGCCTCGGCTTCTACGACGGCCTGCACGGCGTGGCCTACGCCTTCGAGGCGCTCGGCCGCAGGCAGGACGCCCTGGAACTGGTCACCCTGTGCCTGCGCGAGAGATGGGAGCAGCTCGGCCAGAGCCTGTACGCCGGCCTGTCCGGCATGGGGCTGAACCTGCTGCACCTGGGCGAGACGACCGGCGACCGCGAGCTGACGGCGACCGCGTTGCAGATCGTCGACATGGTGGCCGCCCGCCTCGGCGCGGTCGACAGCGTGGCGGAGGTCAGCGGCGGCGGCAATCCGCACGCCGGGCTGATGCGCGGCTCGTCGGGCCCCGCGCTGCTGTTCCTGCGGGCGTACGAGACGACCGGCGACACCGCCCTGCTGGAGCACGCGGACGTCGCGCTGCGGCAGGACCTGCGCCGCTGCACCCGGCGCTCCGACGGGCAGCTCCAGGTGCAGCAGAGCTGGCGGACCAACCCCTACCTGGACGAGGGCTCGGCGGGCATCGGCGTCGTCCTCGCCCGCTATCTGGCCCACCGCGACGACGAGGACTTCCGGCAGGCCCTGTCGGACATCGGCCCGGTGGCGACCCTGGACTACTACGTGCAGTCAGGCCTGTTCGCCGGGCGGGCCGGCATGATCGCGGCCCTCACCCTCGGACTGCGGCCCGGCGTGGACCGGGACTCCCCCGAGGTGGCCGGCCAGATCGCACGGCTCGGCTGGCATGCCATGCCCTACGGCGGCGGGCTCGCCTTCCCCGGCAACCAGCTGCTGCGGTTGTCGATGGACCTGGCGACCGGCACGGCCGGCGTCCTTCTCGCACTGGGCGCCGTGCTGCACGACCGGCCGGTGACCGTCCCCCTGATCTCCCCCTCCGGCACTCCCGCCGGAGCGGTGGACCCGACGAGCACAGGAAGGAGGTGATCTTCAATGGCGCTTCTCGACCTGCAGGACATGGAGCTCCCGACCGGCGGTGGCGGCGGCGGCGGCAGCAACCTGAGCCTCCTGGGGTGCACCCCCCACGAGAACAGCAGCCTCAGCATCCTCTGCGGCTGAGCCCGACCTTCCCCCCACGTACGACGAAAGGGCGTGACTCGAATGGCGCTTCTCGACCTGCAGGACATGGAGATCCCGACCGGCGGTGGCGGCGGCGGCAGCAACCTGAGCCTCGTGGGGTGCACCCCCCACGAGAACAGCAGCCTCAGCATCCTCTGCGGCTGACCTCAACCCTCCCACGTACGACGAAAGGGCGTGACTCGAATGGCGCTTCTCGACCTGCAGGACATGGAGATCCCCGGCGGCGGCCACGGCGGCGGCGGCAGCAACCTGAGCCTCGTGGGGTGCACCCCCCACGAGAACAGCAGCCTGAGCATCCTCTGCGGCTGATATCTGAGCACTGATATCTGAGCCAGAGCCTGGGGCGGCCCTCATCCGGCCGCTCCAGGCCTGTCCATTCCCGCTGACCCCGGAGGGGAAACCTTTGCCATGTCGGACGGGCTTCTCTTCGAGGTGCTCCGCCGGAGCGGCCGGTGGCCCGCCGTGTACGCGGTCACCGCGCTGTCCGGCGCCGTCGTCGAGCTGCTGCTCCCGGCCGCGCTGGGCGCGGCGGTGGACGTCCTCGTCGCTCCCGGCGGCCAGGGCGGCGACTCCTCTCCGCCCGGCGGCATCCTGTCCGGCCTCTCCTTCCTGTCCGGCGGCCCCCTTCTGTACTGCGTCTGCCTGGTCGTCGCGCTGGTGGCGTGCGACGCCGTGGCCGTCTTCGCGGCCGGCGCGGGCGGCGCCCAGGCCTCGCGCCTGCTGCGCCTGCGGGTGGTCCGGCACGTTCTCGGCGTCGGCCCCGCCATCTCCCGTCGCTTCTCCGCCGGCGACCTGGTCACCCGGGCCGGCTCCAACACCGAGGAGGTCGGCGCGGCCCCCGAGGCGCTGATCACCGCCGTGTCGCTGCTCGTCCCCGCGGCCGGCTCCCTGATCGCGCTCGCCCTCATCGACCTCTGGCCCGCGGCGGCCTTCGTGGTGGGCCTGACCCTCATCGGGGTGGTCCTGCGCGCGTTCCTCCGCAAGAGCACGGCCGTCGCCACGGGGTACCAGGAGGCGCAGAGCGACATCGCCGCCCGGCTGATCGACGCGCTGTCCGGGGCGCGCACCATCGCGGCGGCCGGCACGGAACGGCTCGAGGTCCGGCGTGTGCTGGGGCCGCTGCCACGTCTGCACGCCCACGGCATGGCCCTGTGGCGGGTGAACGCCCGCGCCGGCGTCCAGGCGGCCATCGTCGTGCCGCTGCTGGAGATCGCCGTCATCGGCGTGAGCGGGTTCCGGCTGGCCGCCGGCGAGATGAGCGTCGGAGACCTGTTCGCCGCCGCCCGGTACGCCGTCCTCGGCGCCGGGATCGGCTCGGCGCTCGGCTACCTCAACCGCCTGGCCCGCGCCCGCTCGGCCGCCCGCCGCGTCCGAGAGGTCCTCGACCGGCCCGCGCTGACCTACGGCGACGCCCGCCTGCCCACCAGGGACGACAGGCACGGCAGGTACGACGCGCTGTACATCGACGACGGGCCGCCCGCCGAGGGCGGCGCGGACGGGGAGCGAGGGCGCCTGGAGCTGCGGGGCGTGACGGTGCGCGTGGACGGGCGGCCCGCGCTGCGCGACGTCGGGCTGAGCGTGCCGGGCGGCGCCGCGCTGGCCGTGGTCGGCAGATCGGGCAGCGGCAAGTCCCTGTTCGCCGCCGTCGCCGGGCGGCTGGTCGACCCCGACGAGGGCGAAGTGCTGCTCGACGGGGTACCGCTGCGCCGGCTCGGCCGTGCCGCCCTGCGACAGGCCGTCGGCTACGCCTTCGAGCGGCCGGTGCTCTTCGGCGGCACGCTGGGCGAGGCGATCGCCGTGGGCCGCCCCGCGGGCGCGGCCACGGCCGCCGCGCGGGCCGCCGCGGCCGATCCGTTCATCCGCAAACTCCCCCGTTCGTACGAAACGCCGATCGGCGAGGCCCCGATGTCGGGCGGCGAGCGGCAGCGCGTCGGCCTGGCCAGGGCCTTCACCCACGGCGGCAGGCTGCTGATCCTGGACGACGCCACCTCCAGCCTGGACACCGTCACCGAGTACCAGGTGGCCCGGGCCCTCACCGAGGAACTGCGCGACCGCACCAGGGTGATCGTCGCCCACCGGGCCGCGACGGCGGCGCGCGCCGATCTGGTCGTCTGGCTGGAGGACGGGCGGATCCGCGCCCGCGGCAGGCACGAGACGCTGTGGCACGACCCCGCCTACCGCGCCGTCTTCCAGGTCGCCGACCCCTCCCCGCAGCCCGGCCCGGCCCGCCCCGGCGACGCCGGACAGCCGGCCCGCGACGCCGTGCACCCGGCAGCGGACGGCCCGGCCCCCTCCCCCGGTCGCCCGTCTCCCCGGACGGCGGCTCGCCCTCACCCGCCCGTACCGCCGCCTCCGCCGGACGGCGCGACGGGCGGTGGCCGCGTGGAGGCGGACGCGGCCTCCGCCGCCCCGCGGGCGGCCCGCGGCGTCCCGGTGGCTGAGCGCACATGAACGTCCGCGAGCTGCTGTGGCGGGCCGTGCGCGCGCGGCCTCGCCAGATGGCGCGCCTGCTCGGCTGGTCGTTCGCCGAGGCCGCGCCGTCGTTCGCCTCCGGGCAGGCCATCGCGCACGCCCTGGACGACGGGTTCGCGGCCGGGCGGCCGGTGACCGGCCTCGGCTGGCTGGCCGTGCTGGCCGCCGCCTGGCTGGCCGCGGCGCTCGGCGCCCGGCAGGTGCTGCTGGCGATCGCGGGGATCGTCGAGCCGTTCCGGGACGAACTGCTGCGGCGCGTCGTGGACGGCGCGCTGCACGGCGCCGCCTCCTCGGGCCTCCGGCCGGACACCGCCGCGGTCGCGCGGATGAACCGCCAGGTGGAACTGGCCCGCGACTCGTTCGGGGCCGTGATCGCCGTGGTGAGGTCGTTCCTGTTCTCGGTCACCGGGGTGATGCTCGGCGTGCTGACGCTGATGGGCGCCGTGCTGCCGCTGGTGCTGCTGCCGCTGGCGGCGGGCCTGGCGATGTTCGCGCTCTCGCTGCCGGCGATGGCGCGGGCTCAGCGCGAGCTCATCCTGGCCGAGGAGCGGACGTCCGCGTCCCTGGCCGCCGTGGTGGAGGGCCTGCGGGACGTCACGGCGTGCGGGGCCGAGGACCGCGTGGCCGCCGAGGTCGGGCGGGACGTCGAGCGCCAGGCGCGCGCCACCCGGACGCTCGCCCGGCTCACGGCCGTGCGCACCGTCTCGCTCGCCGTGGGCGGCTGGCTGCCCATCCTGCTGGTGCTGATCGCCACGCCGGCGCTGGTGCGGCAGGGCGCGACCGCAGGGGTCGTCCTCGGCACCCTCACCTACATCGCGCAGTCGCTCACCCCGGCCCTGGGGAGCCTCGTCCAGGGCGCGGGTGTGAACGGCGTGCGCCTGGTCACGGCGCTCCAGCGGATCACGGCGACCAGCGCCCGTCCCCCGGCGGAGGCCGCGACCGGCCGCGCGGGCGTGCCGAAGGGCACGTCCCTGCGGCTGCGCGAGGTCACCTTCGCCTACGGGCCCGGCGCCGACCCGGTGGTCTCCGGCCTGGACCTGGCGGTGGCGGAGGGCGACCATCTCGCCGTCGTGGGGCCGAGCGGCATCGGGAAGTCGACGGTGGCGGCGCTGGTGGCCGGGATCCTGCGCCCGAGCGCCGGCCGGGTGCTCATCGACGGGGTGGCGGTCGAGGAGATGGACCGCGCCGCCATGTGCCGCGCCCGGGTCCTGATCCCGCAGGAGGCCTACGTGTTCCGCGGCACGCTGGGCGACAACCTGACCTACCTGTCGGGCGCCCGATCGCGGGCGGAGCTGGACCGGGCGGCCGAGGCGGTCGGCATGGCGGACCTGGCCCGAAGGCTCGGCGGTTACGACGCCGAGGTGGACCCCGGCGAGCTGTCGTCGGGAGAGCGCCAGCTCATCGCGCTCACCCGCGCCTACCTGTCGCCCTCGCGGCTGGTCCTGCTCGACGAGGCGACCTGCCATCTGGACCCGGCGGCCGAGGCGCGGGCCGAAGAGGCGTTCGCCGCCCGCGGCGGGACGCTCATCGTGATCGCCCACCGGCTCACCTCGGCACTGCGCGCGAAGCGGGTTCTGGTCATGGACGGCTCGCGTGCGCGGGCGGGGACGCACGAGGAGATGGTCGCCGCCTCGGGGCTCTACCGGGACCTGATGGGCCGGTGGGACGCCCCTGCCGGCGCGGACGCCCGGAGCTGATCGAACCCACGCAGATAATCAGACATTTACCGTAAATAACCATATATCTCCTTATTCACGGGTACGTGCTCACTTACGCCGGTTGTGCCTTCCTATTCGGCGACGCAGGCCAGTCCTGCTGGAACGGAGGCGACGAGGTGAGCACACAGATGAACCAGACGAAGGCCCAGGCGCCCGATGTCACGACCGCCCGGCCGATGGCGCACCGAGGGAGCGCCGAACTCGACAGCGAGCACGGCAGGACGATGATCGCCGACACCGTGGTGGCCAAGATCGCGGGTATGGCGGCCCGCCAGGTGTCCGGGGTGTACGCCCTCGGCGCGGGCATGTCCCGGGCTCTGGGCGCGGTACGCGAGGCCCTGACCGGAGGCGGCGGCACGGCCAGCACGCAGGGCGTCGCGGTCGAGGTCGGCGAGCACCAGGCCGCGGCCGATCTCGATGTGATCGTCGAGTACGGAGTGTCCATCCCCGACCTCGCGGCCGGGGTCCGCCGCAACGTGATCGACGCCGTGGAGAACATGTGCGGCCTTGAGGTCACCGAGGTCAACATCACCGTGGACGACCTCCACCTGCCCGGCGAGGAGGCCGGCGAGCCCCAGGAGGCCCGGGTCCGATGACGCCGCCGACGGGCGTCCGCGAGAAGCCCGGCGTGGAGGGGTTGGCCGACCGCGTCGCCCGGGCGGTGCAAGGCTGCCCGGACGTCGCCTCCCTCGCCGGAGGGCCGGTCGCCACCTACCTCGCCGGCCGCACGGTCGCCGGGGTGGCCGTGCGGGACACCGAGGTCGAGGTGGCCGTGGTCGCGCGGTACGGCCGGCCGCTCGCCGAGATCGCCGCCGAGGTGCGCGCGGCGGTCGAACCTCTGGTGCCGGGACTGCCGGTCCACATCCGCATCGACGACATCGCCCTGCCCGGGCAGGAGCCCACCGCCCCGGAAGGCGCGGAAGGCGGGCAGGCGGATCGTCCCGAGACGGGCGGGTGAGGACCGGGCCGGCGGCGCCGGCGTGCGCCGCCGCACAGGCGGCGGCGCTCCAGACAGTGGACAGTGGAAGGTGAGCGAAATGGGAGAGAACCGTCTATGGCCGGCGGTCGGACTGCTGTTCGGGACCGCGCTCGGGTTCGCCGTGGTGGTGGGCGGCCTCCTGGCGTTCCTGGTGGTCCTGGTGCTCGGCGTACTGGGCTTCCTGGTCGGCCGGGCGATGGCCGGCGACCTCGACATGAGCGGCATGCTGGGCGGCCGGAGACGCACATGAACACCGAGCCGAGCCGGCCGGGACCGGCCCACGGTCCAGCGGCGCCCGGTGGCGTCGGAACGGCCGCGCCTCCCGCCAGGACGCGCGGCGCCGCGCCGGAGACGGCCGCGGGCGCCGGCGCGTCCCTGGAGGGACGCGGGCACACCGGCATCTCCGACCGGGTCCTGGAACAGGTCGCGGCCCGCGCGGCCGGCGAGGTCGAGCACGTCGGAGGGGCCGCGCCGCGCATGCTCGGCGTCCCGCTCGGACGCGACACCGAGCGGACCGCTCCGCGGGTCAGCGGCCATGTGGAGGGCCGGCTGGCCATCCTGCGGGTGACCTTGTCGGTGACCTACCCCGCGCCGATCCGCCAGGTCGTCCACCGGGTGCGCGAGCACGTCGTGAGCCGCGTCAGGGAACTGACCGGCCTGGAGGCGCGGCAGGTCGACATCGACGTCGCCCGCCTCATCCACCCGGAGGAGCAAGGGAGGCGCGTGCGGTGACCACACCAGGCCCCGGCGACCGCGACCCCCGCCCGCGTCCCGCGACGGGCGGCCCGGCGACGGGCGGCCCGGCGATGGGCCACCCGCCGACCGGCGACCCCGCGACGGGCCACCCGGCGATGGAGGCGCCCGGCCGCGAGCCGGCGGCGGGCGCCATGTCCCGGCATGAGCCGGCCGGCCCGCCGGCGACGGACGACACCGTCCCCATGGCGGGCGACCAGGAATGGGCGCCCGGCGACCGGGCGCGGCGCAGGGCGGCGGCGCGGGCGTTCCGCTCGCACCGGACGCTTCCCGCCACGCTGGTCGCGATCCTCATCGCGGCGGCCGCCGTCGTCACGCTGGTCGGCGCGGTGGCGGCGGGGGCCGGCGCGCGGACGCGGCTGCCCACGCTGTCCTGGCTCGCCCCGCTCGGCCGGGCCCGCTGGGACGACCCCGCGACGCTCACGACCGCGGCGGTGGCCTGCCTGCTCGGCCTCCTGCTGCTGATCGCCGCGCTGACTCCCGGCCGCGCCCGGCTGGTCGCGCTGGCGTCGGAGGACCCGCAGACGGTCACCGGCATCACCCGCGCCGGCCTGCGCCGCCACCTCGCCGCCGTGGCGGCGGCGGTGGACGGCGTCTCGCGAGCGCGGGTGCGGCTGCGGCGGCACCGCGCGGAGGTGACGGTCGCGACCCCGCTCCGCGACCCGGAAGGCCTGCCCGGCCAGGTCGGCCAGGCCGTCGAGGACCGTCTGACCGAACTGCGCCCGCTGCGGCCCATGCGCGTACGGGTCGCCGTGCGCCGGAAGGGGGAATGAGCGGTGAACCGCTCCAGCACCGGCCACGCCCGCGTCAACCGCACCGGGCTGGCGATCACCGGCCTGGTCCTGATCCTGGCGGGCGCCGCCGCGCTGGCCAAGGGCCTCGGACTGCTCGGCGCGCCCGGCGAGCGGGTCGTCTCCGGCGGGGTCACCGCGTTCGCGGCACGCAACGCCTGGTTCTGGCCCGCCGTCGCCGTCGCCGCGCTCGTGATCGGACTGCTCGCCCTGCGCTGGCTGTTCCTGCAGGTGCGCACGAGCGCCATCCGCCACCTGGACCTGGAGGAGGACCCCGGGCACGGCGCCACGCACCTGTCGGCCAGGGCCGCCGCCGAGGCCATCGAGGACGACCTGGCGCAGACCATGCACGAACCGGCGGCCGTGGGCGGACAGCCGACCGGCCACGGCCGGCACGGAAGGCACGCGCCCGGCGAACGGGTGCGTGCGCGCCTCGGCGGCGCCCCCGGGGCGCCGAGCCTGTCGCTGGCCGTCGTCCTGCCCGACGAATCAGACCCCGCCGCCGCCCGGCAGGGCATCCAGCGCGCGGTGACCCGGCTGCGGCGGTCCCTGGAGACCGAGCGGCTGCCCGCCACGGTACGGATGCACACCGTGCGCACCCACCACTGACGCCGCTTCCCGGCGGTACGCACCGCGCGCCGGACCGGCGCCCGGCCCGGCATCGTCCACCACCATCCGTAACAGCAAGATCCACGCAGGAGGCGTCATGAGTGCGCACACGCGTCAGATGACCAGGACACCGCTGCAGACCGCCGCGCTCGTCATAGGGATCATCTTCCTCGCGGTCGGCATCCTCGGGTTCATCCCCGGCATCACCACCGACTACGGCGCCATGAAGTTCGCCGGGCACCAGTCGGGAGCCCATCTGCTGGGGCTGTTCCAGGTGTCGATCCTGCACAACATCGTGCACCTGATCTTCGGCGTCGCGGGCGTCGCGATGGCCCGCAGCTGGACCGGAGCCCGCAACTTCCTGATCTGGGGCGGCGTCATCTATCTGCTGCTGTGGATCTACGGCCTGCTGGTCGGGCACGAGAGCATGGCCAACTTCGTCCCGTTCAACACCGCGGACAACTGGCTGCACTTCCTGCTCGGCGTCGTCATGATCGGCCTCGGCATGGCCCTGTCCCGCGGCGGAGCAGGACGCTCCGGCAAAGGCCCCTTCCCCATCTGACGGACATCCCGTGCGTCGTTGTCTCGCGGGTTGACCTGGAGTGCGCTCCAGGAGCCACAATCCTGCTCAGGCGTCACGGAAGGTGACCGGACGCCGAGAGGAGACCCCCCGTGAAATACCGCACGATCGGCACCGACCCGAAGACGCGCCGCGAGGTGAGCGTGATCAGCCTCGGCGCCATGCTGTTCGGCACGGCCACCGACGAGGCGACGTCGTTCGCGATCCTCGACCGGTACGCCGAGGCCGGCGGCACCTTCATCGACACCTCCGACAACTACGCGTTCTGGGTCAACGGCACCCAGGGCGGCGAGAGCGAGGAGCTGCTCGGCCGCTGGCGGCGTGACCGCGGCGTCGGCGACGAGATCGTCATCGCCACCAAGCTCGGAGCGCGGCCGCTCGCCCCCACCACCACCTTCGGCCCCGACGTCGAAGGGCTCTCGGCGAAGGTGATCCGCGAGGCCGCCGACCGCAGCAGGGAACGGCTCGGCGTGGACCGCCTCGACCTGCTGTACGCCCACATCGAGGACCCCAGGGTGTCCCTGCGGGAAACCGTCGAGGGGTTCGCCGACCTGGTCGCCGAGGGCGCCGTCGGGCTGCTCGGGGTGAGCAACCACTGGGCCTGGCGTGTGGAGCGCGCCCGCAACCTGGCGGCGGCGGCCGGGCTTCCCGGTTACGAGGTGCTGCAGTACCACCACAGCTACCTCCGGCACCGCACCGACATGCCCAGCCTGCGCTCGCCGGACGGCAACCAGGGCGTGACCGGCCCCGACCTGCTCAGCTACCTGCGGGCCGAGCCGGAGCTGGCGATGGTGGCCTACTCGCCGCTGCTGAAGGGCGCCTACGTCCGCGACGACAGGCCCCTGGGCGACGGCCACGACCATGCGGGAACGCCCGCCCGGCTGGCCGCGCTGCGCGAGGTGGCGAAGGAGACCGGGGCCACCGCGAACCAGGTGGTGCTGGCCTGGCTGATCGGCGGGGACGTCCCCGTGATCCCGCTGGTCGGCGCCTCGTCGGTGGCCCAGCTCGACGAGACCCTCGCCGCCGCCGACCTCGAGCTCACTCCTGAACAGCGCGCCAAGCTCGACGCCGCCGGCCACTGACGGGCACGCGGCGACGACTCCGTCCGGCCGCTGATGGGCACGGGGCAACGGCTCCGTCCGTTCCCGGCCGCGCGTGACCCGCCGCGTCCGATGATCCATGCCGAGTCCGGCCCTCTGCCGTGGATCCGATCACGCCGCTCCCCGGCCGGGTCCACGGAGGGCGTGACTCGCATGGGAGCGGGCCGATCGGGCATGCTGGAGTCACGCGACTGGCGGCAAGGGGATGGCAACGACCATCGGGGAGCCTGCTCGTGGGGGTCGACCGCCTGGGCACCCACGGCGAGGAGTGCCATGTCCCCGTTCCCCGGCGAACCCAGCACGCCCGGCCACCGCTCCGCGGGCCCCGGCGACGAGATCTCCGCGGAAGAGCCTTCCCCCGGCGGCGACGCCCGGCCGTCCGCGCGGGTGCTCGCGGGCGGGCCGGTGGCGGAGGCGATCCTCGCCGACGTCGCCGAGCGCGTGTCCGCCCTCAGAGGCCGGGGTGTGACGCCCGCGCTGGCGACGATCCTGGTCGGCGACGACGACGCCAGCGCCGGCTACATCCGCATCAAGCAGCGGCAGGCCGCCGAGCTGGGCTTCGCCTCGCCGCACGAGCACCTGCCGGCGGCCGCGACGCAGGCCGACCTGCACGCGGCCGTCGCCGCCTTCAGCGCCGACCCCGCCGTCCACGGGCTGCTCGTGCAGCACCCCGTCCCCGGGCACCTGGACTACGACCGCGCACTGCAGTCCATGGACCCCGACAAGGACGTCGACGGCATGCACCCGCTCAACATGGGACGCCTGGCGCTCGGCATGCCGGGTCCGCTTCCCTGCACGCCCGCCGGCATCGAGGCGCTTCTGGCGCACTACGAGATCCCGGTGGCCGGCAAGGAGGTGGTCATCCTCGGCCGCGGCGCCACCCTGGGCCGGCCTCTGGCGATGCTGCTCGCGCAGAAGCGCCCGACCGCGAACGCCGCCGTCACCGTCGTCCACACCGGAGTGCCCGACTGGCCGCGCTACACGCTGCGCGCCGACATCCTCATCGCCGCGGCGGGCGTGCCGGGCATCATCACCCCTGAGCACGTCAGGCCGGGGTCGGTGGTGGTCGGCGGCGGCGTGCGGTACGCCGGGCGGCGCCTGCTGCCCGACGTCGACGAGTCCTGCGCGCGCGTGGCGGGCGCGATCACCCCCCGGGTCGGCGGGGTGGGTCCCACCACCGTCGCGATGCTGTTCCAGAACGCCGTGACGGCCGCCGAGCGCGCGAGCGCCGCCACGGCGGGGTGACCCGCGAGCACGACGCCGGCGTTCCCGGGCGGCCGGGGCGCCCGGGAGGACATCGACGAGCCGGGCGGCGCGGCCGCGGGCGGACGGCGCTGACGTGCCGGGCGCCACGGTGACGGCGGCCGGGGCGGGCGGTCAGCGTGCCAGGCGGTCGAGCCACTCTGTCAGCAGGGCCCGTTCGGCGGGGCTGAGGCGGGGGTCGTCCCGCGGGAGCAACGCCTGGAGCGCCACGGCGTGGCCGGTCACGCCGGCGGCGTCACCGGGGCCGGCCGCGCCGGTGGTGATCGCGCTCAGCACGGCCTCCCGTGTCAAGGCGGACAGCTCAGGGTCACGTTCCTCCAGAGGGGTGGCGATCAGGTTGAGCGTGACGCCGACGCCGGCGGCCTGGACCATCGCCGCCGCCCGGTCCACCGGCAGGCTCAGCCGTCCGGCCGCGGCGATGCGCTCGATCAGCCCTCTGAGGATCTTCGCGGCCTCGCGGGCGGCCGGGGAAGTGGCGCCGGGCCGGGCCTCGCCGTACATCAGCACGTAGAAGGCGGGCCGTGAGAGGCCGAAGCCGACGTGCAGGTCCCAGCCGTGGCGAAGGTCGGCCATCGGGTCCCCCGACCGCTCCATCGTCAGCTTGGCCGACAGGTACTCCTCGAACCCGTACGAGGCCACGGCCTCGAGCAGGCCTCCTTTGTCGCCGAAGAGCCGGTACAGCGTGGGGGCCTGGACTCCGGCCGCAGCGCCGACCGCGCGCGTGGAGACCGCCTCCCTGCCTCCCCGCGTCAGCAGATCGGCGGCGGCGCGCAGGACGCGCTCTCTGGTGCTGAGCGTCTCGACCGACATGAATGAAAGCTAACAGATGTGGGGTAGCGCCGTTAAGGTAGCGGTGATACCTTTCACTTGTTAGCAACGCCATCACGCAGAAAAGATTGGACGAACGCCATGCGCACCCGCACCCTTGGCACCACCGGGCCGGCCGTGTCCGAGCTGGGTCTCGGCCTGATGGGCATGTCCGACCTGTACGGACCGGCCGACGAGGCCGAGTCGATCGCGACCGTCCACGCGGCCCTCGACGCCGGCGTCACCCTGATGGACACCGGCGACTTCTACGGCATGGGCCACAACGAGATGCTGCTGCGCGACGCGCTCAAAGGGCGTGACCGCGAGCGGGTCGTCATCAGCGTGAAGTTCGGCGCCATGCGCGACCCCGACGGCGGCTGGGTCGGCAACGACGGCCGGCCCGCCGCCGTCAAGAACTTCCTGGCCTACACGCTGCGCCGCCTCGGCACCGACCACGTGGACGTCTACCGTCCCGCCCGGCTGGACCCGCAGGTCCCCATCGAGGACACCGTCGGCGCCATCGCCGAGATGGTCCAGGCCGGGCACGTCCGGCACATCGGCCTGTCCGAGGTCGGCGCCGAGACCCTGCGGCGCGCCCACGCCGTGCACCCGATCGCGGACCTGCAGATCGAGTACTCGCTGCTGTCCCGGGGCATCGAAGAGGACATCCTGCCCACCGCCCGCAAACTCGGCATCGGTATAACCGCCTACGGCGTGCTCTCCCGGGGCCTGCTCAGCGGGCACTGGCGGCCCGAGCGTCAACTGGCGGCGGGCGACTTCCGCGGCATGAGCCCGCGCTTCCAGGCGGACAACCTCCAGCGCAACCTCGACCTGGTGGAGGCCCTGCGCCGCATCGCCGAGGCCAAGGGGGCCACCGTCGCGCAGCTCGCCGTGGCCTGGGTCGCCGCCCAGGGGGAGGACATCGTCCCGCTCGTCGGAGCCCGCCGCCGCGACCGCCTGACCGAGTCGCTGGCCGCCGCCGAGCTCGCGCTGACCGCCGGCGACCTGGCGGAGATCGAGCGGGCCGTCCCCGCGGGAGCAGCCGCCGGCGACCGGTACGCCGCGCCCCAGATGCACCACCTCGACAGCGAGACGCCGAAGAACGCGTCCTGAGCACCTCCGCGCGAGGCCCGGCCCGGGCCTCGCGGAGGGGCATGGCCTTGGCCCAGGGCCTCGCGGAGGGGCATGGCCCCGGCCCGGGCGAGGCCGCCGGAGACGAAGAAGACCCCGCCAGGCGAACCTGGCGGGGTCTTCTCACGAGTGCGAACCGGTGTGCGGGTCGCCTCTCGGCGAAAGGCTCAACGCGGCTCCAGCCGAACGGTATTCCGCGAAGGCAATAGGTGAGGCCCGGGGACACCGGACACACCGGTCACGGTTGATAGAACCGCGCCCCCAAGACCGTTGTTCCCGTCCCGGGAAAAAAATCCGAAGGATCGCGGGCTCACATCCAGGGACGTGGCGCGTGAGCCTCCTTCGCGCGAGCACGCCGACGCGAAGCGAGAGCGGGGGTGGTGGTCCCACCCATTGCCCATGCCGCCGGTCACCATCGCCGCGCCCACCCGAAACCGGGCACTGGTCGCGGTGCCGAGGTAGGCCGGCACCGGCCGCGGTCGCCGACGGGGCCGGTAGCGGCCGCCGGCACCCAGGGGCTTCAGGTGGGCGGTAGAGGCAACGGGTGGAACCACCACCTCCGCCGGCGCGAAAGAGGGTCGTACAGACCACTCCGCCGGCGGTGCCCGACCGTGGTCAGGGCGTCAGCGGGCGGCGACGCTGGAGATGAGGGCGCGGGGGTCGGCGGCGCCGGCGAGCACGCCGTCCGGGCGCACGTCGATCAGGTGGGCGTGCCCGAACGACCCGCCGTAGGGCAGCGACCGGACGTCGTGGCCGCGTTCGCGCAGCCCGTCCGACCAGGGCCCGCCCTCCTCGACGTCCACGGACGCCTCGTCGGGCTCGCTCCAGGCGTCGAAGCCGGTGTCGCCCGGCCCGAGCCGCCACCGGGGAGCGCCGATGGCCTCCCCCGGAGACTGGCCCGCGACCAGCAGGCGGGCCAGCACCTGCAGCATGATCTGTGGCTGGGAGTCGCCGCCCATCGTCCCGGTGACCGTGCGCAGCGCCCCGTCCGGCCGGGTGACCAGGACGGGGGCGAGCGTGTGCGGCGGGCGGCGTCCCGGCCCGTACTCCGCCGGATGGCCGGCGGCCAGCGAGAAGCCGAAGCCCCGGTTGTGCAGGTTGATCCCGGTCGCCGGCTCGAAGAGCATGCTGCCGAAGCCGGCGGCGTTCGACTGGATGAGCGAGACGCCCATGCCGCCGTCGTCCACGGCGCACAGGTAGGTGGTGTCGCCCGGCGCGACGAGGTCGCGCAGCCGGGCCCGGCGTTCGGGGTCGACGCCCGCGCGGCGTTCGTCGGCGGAGGCGAGCACGGCGTCCACCGAGGCGCCGTCGAACAGCACCTCCAGGCGGTCGTGGCCGGCGGCTCTGGCCGCCTCGGTGAGCAGGTGGGCCCACAGCGGGTCGGCCGGGTCGGCGGGCAGGTCCAGCCCGTCGGCGATGGCGAGGGCCAGTAGCACCAGGTAGCCCTGCGAGTTCGGCGGGATCGTCCACACGTCGTGCCCGAAGGCGCGGGCGCGGAGCGGTTCCACCCAGTCGGCGTTCACGCGGGCCAGGTCGGACTCGTCGTACTCCCCCGTGGCCGAGCCGCCCGCGGAGCGGTCGCGGCCGAGGGCGAGAAGGCCCTCACCGAACTCGCCCAGGTAGAAGCCGTCACGTCCCTCGGCCGCGAGCGCCCGCAGCGCGCGGGCGACGCCGGGCCGCCGGACCAGGGCGCCGAGCTCCAGCGGGCCGCCGACCCCGGGCAGCACGCCGGCCGCCGGAGCGAGCCCCGGGGCCGCGGGGAAGCCCTCCTCGGCGTACCGGACGGCGGGGGCGAGCAGGTCGCCGAACGGCAGTCGCCCGTACCTCGCGTGCAGGGCCAGCCATCCGTCGGCGCATCCGGGCACCGTGACCGACCGGATGTCGTGCTGGAAGGGCATCCGCTCGTGTCCCTCGGCGCGCAGGCGGCCGGGGTCGGCTCCCGACCCGGAGCGGCCGGAGGCGTTCAGCGCCTTCGGCGTGCCCTCGCCGTCGTGGACGAGGGCGAACAGGTCGCCGCCGAGGCCGCAGTTGTGGGGGGCGGTGACGGCCAGCACGGCGTTGGCCGCGATCGCCGCGTCCACCGCGGTGCCGCCCCGGTCGAGCATGGCCAGACCCGCCCCGGAGGCCAGGTGGTCGATGGTGCAGACCATCCCAGACGTCGCGAAGCGCGTGGGCATCATGCCGGAACCGTACGGCCGGCCGAATGCGTGATCCGGTCCGGCGTCCCCGAAGAAGCCGCCATATCATCACCTTTCGTCCAAGACATGCTATGACCGGCACGGTCGGCTTGCCGGAAGACTCCTGGCTCTGATGTCGTGGCCTGGGGGTTTCCATGTTGCGAGTCATCGGCGCCGGCTTCGGCCGGACGGGCACAATGACGCTCAGAACGGCGCTGTGCGCGCTCGGTTTCGGGCCGTGTTACCACTTCACCGAGGTGTTCGCCCATCCTGAGCACCTGCGTCACTGGGCCGCGGCGGCGCGCGGCCGGCCGGGGGCCTGGCGCGTGCCGCTCACGGGGTACGCGGCCACCACCGACTGGCCGGGGGTGGTGTTCTGGCGCGAGCTCGCCGAGGCGTATCCGGAGGCCAAGGTGATCCTCACCACCAGGGACGCCGCCGAGTGGTACGAGTCGATGCGCTCCACCGTGTTCGCGGCCATCAACGGGCGCTTCCCCGAGACGGCCGATCGGTTCCGCGCGTTCGAGGCGGCCGAGGAACTCGCCGACTTCCGGGAGGCCGGCCTGATCGGCCGGTCCTTCGGCGGGCGCATCGACGGCCGCGACCACGTCATCGGGTGTTACGAGCGGCACAACGAGGACGTCCGGCGCACGGTGCCCGCCGAACGCCTGCTCGACTTCCACGTGGCGCAGGGCTGGGAGCCGCTCTGCGCGTTCCTCGGCGTCCCGGTGCCCGGACTGCCGTTCCCGCGTTCCAACGCCCGCGAGGACTTCCGCTCCACCGTCCTGAACGATCCGGCGCCGTCCTGAACGATCCGTCGTCCCGTCGTGAACGATCCGTCGTCCTGGCCTGTCCGGCCCGCCGCCGCTGACCGGGCCGCCTTCACGGCGTGCCCGACGGCGCGCCGCGACCGATCCGCCGCCGCTGACCGGCCCTTGCCCGCGCGGCGGCGGGCCGATCGGCGGCGGCGGAGGGCCATGGGTCAGTGGTGGTGGGTGGCGTCGGGGTGGCGCGGGTCGGCGGGGTGCTCGTAGCCGGGGTGCAGCCGCACCTTCTCGACATACCGCCGCTCCAGCCACCCGGCGAAGGCCTGCTCGACCGCGACGGCGGTCAACTCGGCCGTGATGCCGGCCCGCACCGCCTCGTACGGTCGCCGGCCGCCCGGCTCGACGCGGTCGACCCGGAGGGTCCACGGCCCGCCCGGCCCTTCGACGGGGCCGACGGTCTCGCCCTCCTCCGCCGCGAAGACGGCCCCTTCCAGCGGGCCGGTCAGCTCGCCCCGCCGCACCGGCCCGAACGACGACACGCGCTCGCCGTCGATCCGGCTGACGTGGCGGGTCTCCGGACGGGTGAAGCGGTCGAGGTTGCGGTCGTAGTAGGCGCGCACGGCCTCCTCCGGCACCTGGAAGCCGGCGGTGACCGCCTCGCGCAGCGCCCTGGCCTGCGGCATCGCGGCCGACACGGCCGCGATGACGCCACCGGTGCGCAGCGCGGCCGACAGCGTCAGCGCGGGCGCGGGGCGCGGGGCGTCGCCGGGGCCTTCGATGCCGAGGGCGGCGGACTCCTGCTCGACGAGGGCCTCGGTCACCAGCACCTGGACCAGCCACCGGCGCAGGTTGCGTCCCTCGGCGCTGTGCGGGCGCGGCAGGCGGGAGGCCAGCGGCCCCGCGCGCAGCTCCGCCTCGCGCGCGTCGACGTGCGCGACCGGGATGACCTGTTCCCCCACCTCCGCGGCGACGGCCGCCGCGGAGGTCATGACGCTGCCCACCGTCACCCGACCTCGATCCGGATGGCCTCGGTGTAGTGCAGGCGGCCGGCGGAGGCGAGTTTGACGACGGCCCACCAGTGGCCTGGCCGGGCGCCGGCGGGGGCCTGGACGTCGAAGCGGAGCCGGGCCTCTCCCCGTGCGGGGACGTCCACGCCGGTGTTCCACCCGGGCACGAGCTCGAACGTGTGCCAGGGGCTGATGAGCTGGGCCTGGACGGACACCTCCGTGCGCGCCGGGGAGCGCAGGAGCACCTCGACCGTGCCGCGGGCGGCGGGACCGCCGGGGACGAGCCGGACGGCGGGGGTCTCGACCACCACCTCCAGGCCGGCGTCCTGGCCGTCGCCGACGCGCAGCCGGGTGACGTCCTCGTACTCCTGGCCGCCGTGGGCCAGGCGGGCGCGCAGCCAGTACTCGCCGGGTTCGGCGCCGCCCGGGGGCGTCACCGTGACCGGGAAGGCCGCGTGACCGCCGGGCGGCAGCGCGTACGGGCGGGCGGCCGGCTCGCAGGTCCAGCCGTCGGGGGCGATGAGCGTGACGACGCCGGTCGCCTCCCCCTCGGTCAGCCCGGAGGCGACCGACACCTCCAGCTCGACGGGCCCGGACACGGGCACGCCCGGCTGGGTGAGGTGGACGGCCACGGGCACGTTGCCGATCGGCGCCGGGCCGGTGTTGTTCAGCCAGTAGCGGGAGTAGACGGGCTGGTACGGCTCGCCCTCCGGCCCGAGCCCGGCCCCCGGGGCTTCGGCGGCGCCGTCGGCCGTGCCGTCGGCGGCGAGGGACGCGGTCAGGGTGGCGATCTCCATGGGGGTGAGGGGGAACGAGGCGGCGGACAGCGGGGTGAGCGGGCGTTCGAGGAGGTCGGCGCGGTGGACGCCGCCCAGGGGCACGGTGGTGTGGACGCCCGCGGTGACGTGCTCCCCCGCCGCCTCGTACAGCCGCAGGGTGACGCCCTCGATCTGCCCGCCGGCCGGGCGGCCGGAGGCGAGCGGGTTGCCGGCCGCCTTCAGCGCCGCGAGCACGACCTTGCCCGCCGGCTCGACCGACAGCAGGGACGCCGCGGCGGGCAGTTCGCCGTCGTGCGCGGGCGCGAGCACGGCGGCGAGCGGGTGGTTGACGTCGTGGCCCTGGCACACCAGCCCGGCCTGACGCCAGTCCCCCGCGCCGGTGACCAGCGAGTACTCGAAGGAGTGCGTCCAGTGCTGCAGCTGGAAGCCCGACCCGTCGGGGGTCGTGCGGCGCGGCGGGTCGATCCACACGCCGGACGGCCAGCCGGTGCACGAGCGCAGCAGCGACAGGTGAAGGGCGCCGCTCGCGTCGACGGCGAAGCCGGGGATGCCGCGGTTGACCACGCCGATGGTGTAGTCGTCCAGCGCCGGCTCGGTGAGGGCGGCCAGCTCGGCGGGCTGGGCGACCTCGATGACCGCGTCGTCCAGGTCGGCGGCCAGCTCCTCGGCGGCGCCCTCGCCCGCGACGATGAGCACCGGGAGCGCGCGCGGGCCTGTGAGGTCGGCGCTCGGCACCCACACCTTCTCCAGCGGCTCGGCCGCCGGGACCCACACGCGGGCCCGCCCGCTCGCGGCGAGGCGCTCGCGCAGCAGCTCGGCGTACGCCGGTCCGGCCGCCTCCAGCACCTGCGCGACGAACGGGTTCTCCTCGGGCGTGCCGATCGCGACCCGCACGTCGGGCAGGTTGGAGTCGACGGCGAGGTCGCCGTACCGGGGCCCGGAGGCGCTTGAGCAGGTGGCGGTGACGCCCTTGCGCACGAGCGCCACGGCCAGCTCGCGCGGCTCGCCTCCGATGATCTCGGCGATGCCGATCGCCCGCTCGCCGATCGGGGCGCCGTCCTCGGCGCGCAGCGCGACCCTGGCGGTGGAGGAGAGCGCGAACCACGCGCCGGCGGGGTTGTCGAGCGTCCACGGGTGCTCGCCGGAGTCGACGTCGATCAGGCCGAAGCCGCGGCCGACGACGGCGTCGCCGACCTCGCTGACGGGCAGCGCTCCGGGGACGCGGGCGGGCCAGCGCAGCCGGACGAGCTGGTCGGCGCCCTCCCACTCGTCGAGGTGGGTGACGCAGTCGACGCGGTCGAGGCCGTGCCAGAGCGTGATCACCTGGGTGTAGGCGGCGGGGCCGACCCGGCCGGTGACGGTGACGCGCTCGGCGAGGGCGCAGCTGTCGACGGTGACCGACGTCGCGGGACGCTCGGCCGAGCCGGTGGTGGTGCCCTTGGGCACCAGGTGCCAGGGGCCTTCGTGGAACTCCGGGTGCGCCGGGTACTCGTCGTGGACGACCAGCTCGTTGCCGACCCGGCCCGGCTGGAGCAGCTCGCGGTCGCGGGCGACGTCGTAGAACCGCGACACGCAGCCGCCGCGCGCCGGGTCCACCTCGACGAGGTGGGTGGCGGTGGAGATGACGTTGCCCTCTCGGACGGTCCAGCCGGTCGGCGCGGCCTCGGCGACCGGCTCGGCCCGCAGGGTGAGGCAGCCGATGGAGGGCACGTCGCGGGCGAGCACGACGACGTCCACGGCCAGCAGGGTGCCGTCCTCGTGGTGTTCGGGGTTCTCGAGCAGCACGGGCAGCTCACCGGACCGCGGGTCGGTGACGCGCACGCCGAGCGCGCCGGGCGCGGGCAGCGCGAGCCGTACGCGGACCAGGTCGGTGCGCGCCCACGAGGAGGGGTTCCACACGACCACCGCGGTGCCGTCGCCGCGGGTGTCGACGCGGGCGGTGAGCTCGCCGAGCGAGGCGGCCAGCACGTCGCGGCCGAGGTCGTGGGCCTCGCGCCAGCCGGTGAGCAGGTCCAGGTACACCTGGTCGGACTCCGAGCCGGTGATCGCGTCGTGGTGGGCGCCGAAGACGAGCTGCCGCCACGCCTTGTCCAGGGCGGCGTGCGGGTAGCGGGCGCCGGTGGCCGCGGCGGCGAGGGTGGCGAACTTCTCGGCGTCGGAGACCAGCGACTCGGCGGACCGCTGCGCCTGCTTGGTGTCGATGAAGGAGACGTCCTTGCCGGTGTAGATCGGGTTCATGTCCCGGGTCTGCGGCGAGGCCTCGGTGAGCGAGGAGCGCACCGCGGCGAAGAACTCCTTGGGCAGCCCGACGACGAATTTCGGCGAGATGTATCGGGCGTTCCAGTCGCGGTGGATCTCGGTGACCCACTTGTTCGGCGGGGTGTAGTCGCTGCCGATGGGCAGCAGCAGGTTGCGGGTGGCCGCGACCTTCTTCAGCCGGACGAACAGCTCGTAGACGGCCTCTTCCGCGGTGGCCAGGTCGGCGGAGGAGTCCATCCACCAGCCGGCGCTGTAGTGGGCGGGCATGTAGTGGGTGAGGACGCCCTTGCCCGACGGCGACAGCCACTCGAACTCGGCGGGGAACTGCATGGTGTCCGGGTCGCCCCAGCCGTCGGCCTCGCGGTCGCGGCCGGTGAGCATCGGCCCCCACTGGTGGTACGGGCCGCGGGCCCAGGAGCTGGAGGTGAGCCCCGCCTCGGCGATCAGCCCGGGGAACTGCGGGTCGTGGCCGAACACGTCGAGCTGCCAGGCGGTGGCCGGGTCGCCTCCCATGACGTCGCGCTGGAACCCGACTCCGTGGACGATGTTGCGGATGGTCGACTCGGCCGAGGTGAGGTTGGTGTTGGGCTCGTTGTAGGTGCCGCCCATCAGCTCGACGCGGCCCTCGGCGAGCAGCCGGCGCAGGTGGTCGCGGTCCTCGGGGTGGGCGTCCCAGTAGGGCTTGAGGTAGTCGACCTCGGCGAGCACGAACTTGTAGTCGGGGTCGCGGCGCGCGGTGTCCAGGTGCTCGCGCATCAGGTCGAACCCGGCCTTCTGCCCGTCCCACCGGAACTCCTGGGAGACCGGGCCCGCGTCGTCCCAGGTGGTGGTGTAGGCGGCCTGGGTGTTCCACCAGACGGGGTCGTAGTGGAAGTGCGGCACCATCCACACCGTCCAGCCCGGCTCGGCCACCACCAGCTCGCCGGCCGCGACGGCGTCCCCGCCCTGCCCGGCCGCCCCTGGCACGTCACGGGCCGGTTCGTCCACGCCAGGCGTGTCCACGCCAGGCACGTCGCCGGCCGGGCGGGAGACCGTCACCTCGATGGGGACGCGCGTGCCGGGCGCGTCGCCGGCGGACACCGCGACCTCGGCCGGACGGGCGGTCGTCCGGGCGGCGCCGGTCACGCCGGGGCCGGTGACGCGGACCTCGATCTCACCCGGCGGTCCGTCGACGTGGACGCGGACGACCTGCCCCGCCTCGACGAAGAGCTCGGTGGATTCGACGCTGGTGATACGCAAGGGTCAACCCTTCACTGATCCGGCGAAGCTGAAGGAGCCGGCGAGATACTTGTTCACGGCGACGTACAGCACGACGGCCGGGGCGGTGTAGATGATCGAGAAGGCGGCCAGCTCCCCGTAGGCGACCTGGCCGTACTGCGAGAAGAAGGTGTAGATCGTGACGGCCGCCGGCTGCTTCTCCGGGGTGTCCAGCAGCACGAAGGGGACGAAGAAGTTCCCCCACTGGCCGACGAAGACGAAGATCGCCACAACGGCGACGCCGGGCGCCATGAGCGGCCCGACGACGCGGACCAGCGACTGCACCCAGCCGGCCCCGTCGACCCAGGCGGCCTCCTCCAGGCTGATCGGCACGCCGTCCATGAAGTTCTTCATCATCCAGATGGAGAACGGCAGCGAGCTCGCCGTCAGGAACAGCACCATAGCCGGGACCGACCCGTACAGGTTGAACCGGAAGAACATGCTGTACACCGGGACCATGATCGCCGTCACCGGCAGGCCGGTCGTGAACAGCAGCGTCAGCATGAAGTGCCGCTTGAAGCGCAGCTTGTACCGGGACAGCGGATAGGCGGCCAGGCCGGAGACCACCACGGTGAGCAGCGCCGTGGCGCCGGAGATGACGATCGAGTTGAGGACCGGCCGGTAGACGGTCTCCCAGTTCAGCACGGCGCCGAAGTTGCGCAGCGAGAAGTCGAGACTCGGCTTGGCGGTGAGGTTCGCCTCCGGCTGGATCGAGGCGAGCACCACCCACAGGAACGGGCCGACGAAGGCGAGGGTGATCACGGCGAGCGACACCAGCGCCGCCGTCCGGGCGGCGACGCGGGTCATGGGCGCTCCTGTCCGGCGGGCGGGCGTCCGCACGTGGGGCGATCGGCCGGGACGGCGCGCGCGGCGCGGGCGGCCATCACGCGTCGGCCTTGATCATGCGCAGGTACACAAGGGAGAACACCGCGCCGACGAAGAGCATCACCAGGGCCATCGCACTGCCGTATCCGATCTCGAAGTAGCGGAAGGCCTGCTCGTACATGTACAGCGGCGTGGTCTGGCTGGCCGTGCCGGGACCGCCGCCGGTGAGCGCGTAGATCAGGCCGAAGCTCGCCAGGGTCTGGAGCGTGATGAGCATGAGGTTGGACATGATCGAGCGGCGGATCAGCGGGAGGGTGATGTGCACGAGCCTGCGCCAGTTGCTCGCCCCGTCCACCGCGGCGGCCTCCAGCAGGTCGCCGGGCACGTCCGACAGCGCCGCCGAGTAGACGAGCATCGAGAAGGCCGTGCCGCGCCAGACGTTCGCCAGGATGATGGCGATCATCGGAGCGGAGTACAGCCAGTCCTGCGAGAGCCCGAGCGCGCCGAGCACCTCGTTCAGCGTGCCCTCCTCGGACAGGAAGGAGAACCAGCACGCCGCCGCGACCACCTCGGGCACCACCCAGGCGGCGATCACCACGCCGTTCACCACGCTCCGGACGGCCCGGCCGCGCCCCCGCTGGAGCAGCGCGATGATCAGGCCGAGGGTGTTCTGCCCGATGACGGCCGAGCCGATCACGAACACGAACGTGAGCAGGAACGAGTTGCGGAAGTCCTCGTCGCCGAACATCTTGGCGAAGTTGGCGAAGCCGACGAACCGCGAGTTCACCGACGCGGCGCCGGTCAGCGTCTCGTTGGTGAAGGCGATGTAGACGCTCCACAGGATGGGCCCGGCCATGAAGACCACCAGCAGGACCAGCGCGGGCAGCAGAGGCAGCATCCGGCGCAGGGTCCGGCCGGCCGGCCGGTCCGGCTCCCCCTTGCCGAGGGAGCCGGCCGGCCGTGGCGAGGTCACGGTGGCGGTGGTCATGAGCCGGAGAGCACCTTGTCCGGCCCGCCGACGACGCCGGGCAGCGCGTCGGCGTACTCCTTGGCCGCGGCCTCGGGGGTCTTGGAGCCGGTGGTCATGGCCTCCATCGCCTTCTGCACCTCGGCCGACACCTTCGGGTACACCTCGTAGGCGGGCCGGTAGTGGGTGACCGAGGCCAGGTCGGTCCAGAACTTCACCGAAGGGTTGTCCGCGGTGTAGGCCGGGTCGGCGGCGACGTCCTTGCGGGGAGTGAGGTCGCCGGTGCCGACCGAGTAGGTGAGCGTGTTCTCCTTGTTGGTGGCCGTGGCGATGAAGTCGAACGCCTCCTTCTTGTTCTTGGCGTACGAGCTCATGGCCATCACCCAGCCGCCGGACATGCTGACCGCGCCGGGGTCCTCCCCGTTCTGGGTCGGCATCTTCGTCCAGCCCATCTTCTCGGTCCACTGCGGCCACGGCTTGGTGCTGGTGGGCTTCCACGAGGCGGCCACCCACGCGCCGTCGAGGCCGATGCCGAGCTTCCCGGACGGGAACCAGTCGAGCCCGACCTTCTCCCCCAGCTTGGGGTTGAAGGCGTCGGCCGCCTTGGGCCCGAGTCCCTCCCGGTAGATGGTGTTGATGAAGCCGAGCGAGTCGGTGATGCCCTTGCCGGTGGCGACCCACTTCTTCTGCGTGTCGTCGTACAGGGTGCCGCCGGGGGTGCCGTACAGGAGCATCTCGAAGCCCTGCATGGTGGCGGCCTCGCCGAGGGGCTTGGTCGAGTACATGTTGAAGGGGATGACGCCGGGGGCCTTCTGCTTGATGGCGCGGGCGGCGGCCAGCACGTCGGCCCAGGTCTTCGGCTCCCAGGGCACGGTGACGCCCGCCTTGGCGAAGACGTCCTTGTTGTACCAGAGACCTCGGGTGTCGGTGCTGATCGGAACGCCGTAGATCTTGCCGTCGGGGCCCTTGGCGGCCTGCTGGACCGCCTCGGAGTACTGCGCGCTCCAGTCGGGCCACGCCTTCAGGTGGTCGTCGAGGGGGGCGAGCTTGCCGGCGGCGACGTCGGCGTTCACCTGGAAGGTGTCGTGGAGGTACACGTCGGGCGCCGAGTCGGCCGAGCGGTTGAGTAGCGCGAGCTTGGTGTAGTAGACCTCGTTGCCGCCCTGCACCGCGGTCAGCTTGATGGTCACGCCCTTGTGCGCGGCCTCGTACTGCGTCTTGGCCTGCTTGAGCATCTTCTCCAGGTGGGGCCAGCTCGGCTCCACCTTGTACAGGACCTCGATCTCCTTGGCCCCGTTGGCGCCCTGTTCAGGACTTTCTCCACCACATGCGCCGACGGTGGCGGCAACCGCGACCGCCAGCACCGAGGCAACCATCGCTCGTCTCATCGGACTCCTTCTCCGGCCTGCGGCCGCCATGAGGGCACGACGCGGGGCCCCGATCCCGCGCCAGGAGCGGCCGGCCGACAAGTCGTTTCGGCCGTGTTTCCTTGGGTGACGAGTAGTTAAATCTTTTTGATTTACTAAGTCAACGGTCTGTGCGATATTGCCCGAAGAGATCCAGGACGCCGGGAGCCGCGCATGCAGATGGGCACCAACCTGCCGAAGGTAGGCAGCTACAACCGCGCCGTCGTCCTGGAGGCGATCCAGGTCTCCGACGGCATCAGCCGCGTCCAGATCGCCGAGCGCAGCGGCCTCACCCCGCAGACCGTCTCCGTCATCGTCCGCAGGCTGCTGGAGGACGGGCTGGTCGTCGAGGACGGCTCGTTACCCTCCAGCGGCGGAAAGCCGCGCACCATCCTGCGCGTCGACCCCGCCGCCGGGTACGCCGTCGGCATCCACTTCGACCCCGGCGAGCTCTCCTACGTCCTGGCCGACCTCGCGGGGCAGCCGGTGACCATGCTGCGCGACGCCGTGCGTCCCGGCCTGGCGCCCGACACCGTCATCCGCCAGATGGCCCGCACGGCCCGCCACATGCTGAGCCGCGCGGGCGTGCCCGACGACAAGGTCCTCGGCATCGGCCTCGCGTGCCCCGGCCCGCTGGACGCCGACGGCGTGATGAACTTCCCGCCCCGCCTGGCCGGGTGGGACCACGTGCCGATCAAGCGGCTGCTGGAGGAGCACACCGGCTTCCCGGTGACCTTCGACAACGACGCCGCCGCCGCGGCCATCGGCGAGCGCTGGGCCGGCTCGGCCCGTTCGACGGCCAGCTTCGCCTACCTGTACCTGGGCACCGGCATCGGCGGCGGCCTGTTTTTGGACAACCAGATCTACCGCGGCCGCTCGCTCAACGCCGCCGAGTTCGGCCACATCACCGTGATGCCCGACGGGCCCGACTGCTACTGCGGCAACCGCGGCTGCATCGAGGCGCTGTGCTGCCCGAGCGCCATCGAGGCGACCGTGCGCGACCGTCTCGCCCGCGGCGAGAAAAGCACTCTCACCCCCCCGCCCCCCACCACCCCACGCTCAGCCGCTCCGGGCTCGGGCGCCCCGGGTTCGGGCGCCCCACGCTCAGCCGCTCCGGGCTCAGTCGCTCCGGGCTCGGGCTCGCCAGATCACGCCGCCATCTGCGCGGCCGCGGCGGATGGCGACCCGCTCGCCCTGTCCGTCATCCGCGAGGTCGCCGACCGGCTCGCCGCCGCCGCCGTGAGCATCGTCAACGTCCTGGACATCGACCTGCTCGTGCTGGGCGGGCCCGCCATGCACGACGTCGGGCACATCTACCACGAGGTCATCGCGGAGGCCGTGGCCACCCGCCCGCTGGCCCGCCGCCTCCACCAGGTGGAGGTGGTCACCTCCCCCATCGCCGCCGACGCCGCGGCGATCGGCGCCGCCTCGCTGGTCTTCCACGCCACCTACGCCCCTCGACTCGGCGCGCTGCTCACCTCGTGACAAACTCATCACCTGACGCCACCGCGCGGGCCGCTCACCCCACCGGCGCCGGCCTCCCGCGTACCGCGCCCGCACCAGGGCGCCGATCCCCGAAACTCCCGAGCGACGAGGAGCCCATGAGTTCGTACGTGCTGGCCGCCGACATCGGCGGCACCAAGCTGGCCGCGGCCCTGGTCGCCAAGGACGGGACGGTGCTGCGCAGGGGCGAGGTGCCGACGCCCGCCGCGCCCCCGGGTCAACCCGGCGTGGTGAGCGACGCCCTGGTCGGGCTGCTCCGCGACGTCGCGGGCGAGATCCCGCCCCTGGCCGTCGGCGTGGCCTCCGCCGGGCCGCTCGACCCGCAGGCGGGCACGGTGAGCCCGGTGAACATCCCCGCCTGGCGGCACTTCCCGCTGCTCGCCCGGGTGGCCGACGCCGTGCCCGGAGCGCCGTGCCACCTGTTCGGCGACGCCGTCGCGGCGGCGGCGGGCGAGCACTGGCGCGGCGCGGGCCGCGCGGCCGGGTCCATGCTCGGCATCGTCGTCTCCACCGGCATCGGCGGCGGCCTCGTGCTGAACGGAACCCCGTACACCGGGCCCACCGGCAACGCCGGGCACATCGGCCACATCGTGGTGGACCCCGGCGGAGCCGCCTGCCCGTGCGGCTCGGCCGGCTGTGTCGAGACGATCGCGAGCGGCCCGTCGATGGTCCGCTGGGCCACGCGGCAGGGGTGGCGCGGCGCCGACGCGCGGGAACTCGCGCACGCGGCGGCCGAGGGCGAGCCGGTGGCCCTGGCCGCCTTCGACCGGGGGGCGGACGCGCTCGCCATGGCGATCATCGCGGTGGCCGCGGTGTGCGACCTGGATCAGGTGGTCGTCGGCGGCGGCGTCGCCGCGGCCGGCGAGGTGCTGTTCGCCCCGCTGCGCCGGGCGGTCGCCGAGCGTACGAGCCTTGAGTTCGTCCGCCGCCTCCACGTCGACCCCGCCGCCCTGGGCCGCGACGCCGGCCTGGTGGGCGCCGCCCGCATGGCCCTGCTGTCCACCGCCCGAACCACCTGACGGTGGGGCCGGGCCGCCCGGCCAGGCCCCACCACCCACCCTCCCAGACGCGCCCCCCACCACACGAAGAGGGCGGACCGGGCGCCGTCCGCATGGTCCTCACCGCCTCCCGCGGACCGCCCGCAATCGTCGGCACCCGGTCTGACCAGGGCCTGGGTCGCGCCGGCCGAGAGGACCGCCCTCATCTCCCTGTGGGGCGATCGCCGGAAACGACGGGACCTTCGGCCCTGAACGGCGCCCGCCTCGGCAGGCACGCTGTACGCATGAAGACGGACTCGGCGGGATTGCAGGTGCTGACGCACGAGGAATGCCTCGCGCTTCTCGCCTCCGTGCCGGTGGGCCGCATCGTGTTCACCGACCGGGCGCTCCCGGCGGTCCAGCCGGTCAACTTCGTGCTGGACCGCGGCACCGTGGTGATCAGGACCGCCGCCGCGTCGCGGCTGGCCTCGGCCGTGCGCAACACGGTCGTCGCCTTCGAGGTGGACCAGTTCGACGCGCGGATGCGGGCCGGGTGGTCGGTCACGATGGTCGGCCACGCCCACGTCGTCCTCGACGGCCACGAGATCGAGCGGCTGGCCCTCCTCCCCCTGACCCCCTGGGTCCCCGAAGGCAAGGACCAGTTCATCGTCCTGCGTCCCGAGAACATCGCCGGACGCCGCATCGCCCCCTGACAGGGGTGGATCACCTCCCGGCAGGGTCGCCCCCAGTGCATCGGCGACCCCAGACGCCCGGCCTACATCGGCGCCCCCTGATGCCCGGCGTCGCCGGGCCCGCGGGCCGTGTGGCCGGCGGGATGGCGCGCGAAGCGGTCCAGCAACAGCGTCAGCCGCCGTTCGCGGCCCTCGCGCCGTAGCCTGCCGCTGCGCATCAGTGTGACGAGTCCGTGCAGCCCGCTCCAGAAGGTCTCGGTGAGCGTCTCCAGGTCGTCGTCTCCCGCCAGCGGCCGCATGGCCTCGCGCAGTTCGCCGAATGCCTCCTGCAGTGCGGGCGGCGCCTCGGAGGTGGCGAACGGCAGGTCGACGGGATGGGTGAACATCGCGTCGTACAGCGCGGGACGCTGCGCGGCGAACTCGGTGTACGCCGCGCCGACGTCGGCCAGGGCCTGGCGCGTACCGGCCGCCGACGTGCGCGCCGCGCGCAGCTCGGCGGCGATGTCGGCGAAGCCCTCCACCGCGACCGCCGCCATGATGGCGTCCTTGCCCTTGAAGTGGCTGTAGAGGACCGGCTGGCTGTACTCGATCTCCTCGGCCAGCCGCCGCGTGGTCACCGCGTCCCAGCCTTCTGATTCCGCCAGCTCTCGCGCGGCCGTGACGATCAGCCGTTCCCGCTCTGCTCGCTCGCGCTCCCGGCGCGTCTGGATGGACATGACCGTCATTCTAGCGCCGCTAGCGTTCCTGTCGACGTTATGTTAGTTTCACTCTTGCAGCTAGCGCTGCTAGCACAACTAGCGAGAGGAAAGACCATGCTCACGACGTCCGCCTACGGACTGGCCATCCTGCTCGACCTCTTCGTCGTCTTCATCGGCCTGCGGTTCCTCCTGGCGCCCCACGCGGCGGCCGCCGGCTACGGCGTCCCCGCCAAGAAGGACGGAGACGCCGCCTATTTGAGCGTCAAGGGCGTGCGCGACCTCAGCTACGGCATCCTCGGCCTCGCCCTGCTCGCCTTCGCGGGCGCCCACGCCGAGGCCTGGTTCATGCTCGTCGTCGCCCTGGCCCCGCTCGGCGACACCTTTCTCGTCCTGCGCCACGGCGGCACCAAGGCGGTCGCCTTCGGCATCCACTTCGCCACGGCCGTGGTCGTCCTGATCAGCGCCGCCCTCCTGTTCGCCGTCTGACACCACCGCACCCATCCGCCACCTGACACCCGCACCCCCTGCACGACCCTCATCACCCACGCAAGGAGTCACCCATGTCGTCGTTCCTGTCGACGTTCGACCAATCCGTGATCGTCCGCTCCGCGGATGCCGAAGTGATCGGCCAATCGCCGACCACCGTGCGCCTGCTCGCCGACAGCGGTTCGACCGGCGGCGCCCTGTCCACGCAGCGGGTCACCCTGACCAGCGGCGCGAACGGCGCCGCGCCGCACCGCCACACCGGCTCGGCCGAGCTGTTCTACATGCTCGGCGGCACCGCCCAACTGCTGTCCGGCGAGCAGGTCGTGACCGCCGAACGCGGCGACCTGGTGATCGTGCCGCCCGGTCTCGCACACGCCTTCGCCGCCGCACCGGGCGAGGATGCCGACATCCTCATCGTCATCACGCCGGGCGTCGACCGGTTCGAGTACTTCCGCCACCTGGAGCGCATCGCCTACGGCAAGGTGCCGCCCGAGAGCCTCCTCGACGTCCAAGAGCTCTACGACACCCACTTCCTCACCAGCACCTCCTGGAACAACGCCCGCTCCTGAACCACCCCAGGCCCGATCACCGGCCAGAGGCGCAGCACAGGTGTGACCGGAGGCCCACCGTGCCGGACCGCACAGCTCACTGCCGCTAAGCGCGTGTGCTACATGTGTCAGCAAGAGGACGCATGTCTTGTACAAATCGGACGCGCTACAGAGCAAAGGGCACGAGCGAGCGGAGTCAACCACTCCTGGACAATCCGCACGAATACCGCTTGCGCGAAATGTAGCGCTCGGGTTATCTCCGAGATTGAGGTAGACGTCCTCCTCAATCGACATGATCCCTCTACTGAACCTCCAGCCGCAATGAACGAGCGGCCACCCGTTGCCACAAAATACCTATACCGACCAAAACGGTCACACAGGCGTGTTGCGGTATGCAATTCACACAATTCCTCGTCAGCCTGAATCTCTCGAGAGACGGTGGACAGATCGTCGCAGCCGATTTGGTAAATTCACCTTCTGGATTGCACATGATCGGCTTATGCTGCGACGGTGAATGGGAGACAGACAAACGGAGGCGGCCTTGGTCGAGCTTGCTGACTGGCACGGCCTGGTCAGCGAGCGCACCAACGACTACGACGGCCTCCAGCTGGTGGCCATGGTTGCCCCAGGCAGCCGAAGCTGGGCCAGCCCTTTCCGAGTTGTCGCCAATGACCGTAACGGGTACTTCGTCAAGACTCTGGAATCCTGCAGCAGGGACTGGGCAAGAGGGTCGCTCGCCGTCGAATACATCGTCGCTCAAGCAGGAAAGCTTATCGGAGCGCCCGTATGCGACACTAGCTTGATCCTTATACCCGAGGAGTTCAGAGGCGGCGAGATTCGCCGCGGCCTTCCCCTTGTCCCAGGGATCGCACACGCCAGTAAGGCCCTACAGCATGCTGACGAGCGGCGTGACAATCTCGCTTATCGGAACCGGGACGACAATCGCGTTCGTCACGTCGGAGTCTACGCACTCTATGACTGGTGTTGGGGCAGTGATGCCCAGTGGTTACACGACGTCGACAACGACCAATCGATCTACTCTCACGATCACGGCCTGTACCTACCGCCCAACGATGGGCGCATCGACAGCAAGTTCCTTCAGCTGTCCGCTGATGAGCCCAACGAGTTGCCTGACAGCCCGGCCGGCTTGGATGGGGAGGCGGTCGAGGAGGTCGCCGAAGCTCTTGAGAAAATTGATCGTGATGCTCTCGTCAACATCCTGTGCGCCGTGCCAGCATCGTGGCCAGTGACCGACGAAGCTTTGGCCACGCTCGGCTGGTTCCTTGAGTACAGAGCGCCTGCCGTAGCAAGCCGACTCCGAGCGCTTGTGTGAAGGGAGTGTAGATCCATTGGGCAGATACATCTACTCGATCGTTCGCTGTCTTCCTGATCCGCGTACCGGAGAGTTCGTGAACGTCGGCGCCGTGGCCGGGGATCCCGCAACAGGAGACTGGGCCGTGCGGCGCCTGAGCAATACCGACCGGATCAAAAAGTTCGCGCCGCCACCGGCGATCGATGTGACAGACCGGTTCCTGGCCCGCATGAGTAGCGAGATCGGTGAAGCGCGCGAGGCACTGGAAACCGAGACAAGTCATGCACTTGGCGACGACTGGCTGCTGAAGCTACATCATGATCATCGAAACATCGCACAGCTCAGCCCCCCTGCCCCCATCGTCGCCGCCCATGCCGAAGCCGCTCTGGATATCATTTTCGACCATATGATCATCGATCCGGCATCACAGCCTCGACAGGTCACCGTCGGCAAAGATCGAGTAGTTCAGGATCTACGCAGGGCGTATGCGCGCGCGGACATACCGGCACACCTGCTACGTCCCAAATCGGACGTGTTCATCGGCGACAGGTTGCATTCCACTGTAGATATCGCTGTCGCCAACGGTGAAGTTCTGCAACTGGCCCAAGGGTGGTCTTTCCGCGTCACGGGATCGGAAAGACTGCTCACACAGGTCAAGGCGTGGGGATTCGCGTTGGAGCGCCTACGTCGCGGCGATGAGGCCAAAGTGGTCGACGCGCGAGGTCGAGTCAGTGAAGTCGGCTCTGATGTGGACCTGCAAGTCGTTATCGCAACGCCCGAGACGCCTCAACAGGACACGGCGTACGAGGAGGCGGAACAGGTTTTCCAGGCAATCGGCGCCGAAATCCATCCCGTTGAAGACGTCGGCGCTGTCAGTGCCCGAGCGGCCAGCCTCGTCCGCGGACTGGCCTGACTCAGGTCTCGGAGCTGAGTTGAGGATGTAGGAGACCCAGCCCGCGCACGACTATGGCGGTCACGTGGCGCTGTCGGGTGCGGTGGGCTCTCTCCTCGATGCGCTCGGTCGCAGGCCCCGCCGGGCGGGCGGGGGTCGCTCAGGTGAAGGTCATGAGTTCGTCGAGGGCTTCGCGGAGGTGGGTGGTGAGTTTCCAGACGTCGGGGACCATGGCGCGGTCGGCGATGATGCCGACGGCGACCTGGCCGTTGTAGGAGAAGGCGGTGATGTTGAGGCCGCCGCTGGCGTCGGTGACCACCGACACCGGGTACTGCGCGAGCAGGCGCCGGCCGCACACGTAGAGCGGGAGCTGCGGGCCGGGGACGTTGGAGATCAGCAGGTTGACCGGCGGCGAGGTCTGGGCGACCAGGCCGAAGGCCGCCCGGTCGGCGAGGCCCGTGAGCGCGGCGGGCATGCTCTCGCTCAGATGGCGCAGCCAGCGTGCCGGCGACAGGCTGAAGCGATCCTTGATGCGCTGCATCGAGTCGCGCACGGCGTACAGCCGCTCGCGCGGGTCGGCGATCTGCGTGTCCAGCGAGGTGATCATGAGGGTGACCTGGTTGCCCGTCTCGGCGCCCTCCACACCGCGCAGCGAGAACGGCACGCCGGCGACCAGCGGGCCCTCGGGCAGCGCGTCCTGGTCGATCAGCCAGCGGCGCACCGCCGTGGCGGCCAGTGTCAGGACGACGTCGTTGACGGTGACGCCGAAGAGGTTCTTGACCTTCTTCACCTCGTCGAGCGGCAGTTCGACGAAGGCGAAGCGGCGGTGGGCGGAGACCGGTCCGTTGAACGGCGTGCGCGGCACGGCCAGCTTCGGCAGTTGGGGGACCTCGCGGCCGTCGGAGATCTTCAGCTCGCGTGCCAGCCACCGGGTGGCCCGGGAGACGGCGACGGCGCCGGGCAGGCGGGAGAGCAGCGGGATCTCGTCCAGGTAGGGCATCGCCTCGGCGAGGAACCTGAGCAGGTGCGCCGGGTTGGCGGCCAGCCGGGCGCCGGTCCTGAGCAGCATCTGCGCCATCTCGGGGGCGAGATCGGGCTCTGCGACGGCCTCGCGGGGCCGGGGCCTGGGGTGGGGTTCGAGGTCCATGAAGGCGGCCAGCACGTCCGCGCCGCCGAGGCCGTCGATGGCGGCGTGGTGCAGCTTGGTGTACAGGGCGGTGCGGCCACCCTGGAGGCCGTGGATGACGTACATCTCCCACAGCGGGTGGCGCCGGTCGAGACGGCGGGCGTGCAGCCGGGCCACCTGCGCGGCGAGCTGCCGATCGGTGCCAGGGGGCGGCAGGGCCAGCTCGCGCACGTGGTAGTCCAGGTCGAGCGTGTCGTCCTGCACCCAGTAAGGGTGGTCGAGGTTGAACGGCACCTGCATGATGCGCTGCCGCAATGGCGGGACCAGCGCCGATCGCTCCTCGACCAGGTCGAGAAGCTCGTCTCGGCTGATCGGGCCTTCGAGGATCGACAGGCCGGCGACGTTGGCGACGTTGGTGTCGGTCTCGAAAGCCAGGAACTGTGCGTCAAGGGCGCTCAGCTGCCGCACGGGGCCACCTCCTCGGGCCGGGCGGATGCGGGCCGTCTCCGTTCTATCAGCCCGGCACTCCCACCGGAACGCTGGCCCTCCAGGTGCGGCGGCCGCTCGCCGATGGGGGGGCGCCCGAGCCCGCGCCCCGGCGCCCCCCACGCCGCGCGCGCCGCGCGCGCCGCTCGCGCGTCAGCCGTCGTCGGCGTGACGGAGGATGTCGTCGATGATCTCGAACAGCTCGCTGTCGGAGGCGGCGGCCACCTCCAGGTCGGCCGGCGCGGCGAGCGCCTCGGGATCGCGCGGGCCCCAGAGCCGTCCGGACAGGTGCCGTGCCAACGCGTCCGGACTGGGGTGGTCGAACACCGCCGTGGCGGCCAGTCGCACCCCCGTGGCCTCGGTCAGCCGGTTGCGCAGTTCCAGCGCGGTCAGCGAGTCGACGCCCAGCTCGCGGAACGCCCGGCCGAGGTCGATCTGGTGCGCCGTGGAATGCCCGAGCACCGCCGCCACGGTCGCGCGGACCAGCTCCCTCAGCGCGTTCTCGTCCCTCACCGTCGCCGGGGCCGCGCGGTGGGACGACGGGGACGCCGTACGCGGCGTACGCGGCGTGCGAGGGACGGCGCCGAGCAGGGTCGTGAACAGGGGCGACCGCCTGCCGGACGCCGTCCCCCGGCGCAGGGCCGTGAGATCCAGCCGGGCGGGAACGAGCAGCGGCGAGCCGAGCTCGAACGCGGCGTCGAAGAGCGCGAGGCCCACGTCCGTGGGCAGCGGCACCAGGCCGCCGCGCGCCATCCGTGCCCGGTCGGCCGGGCCGAGGTGCGCGGTCATGCCGGTGTCCAGTTCCCACAGTCCCCACGCCAGTGACGTGGCGGGCAGCCCTCGCGCCCTGCGGTGGTGCGCCAGCGCGTCGAGGAAGGTGTTCGCGGCGGCGTAGTTCGCCTGGCCCGGATTCCCCACGATCCCCGCCACGGAGGAGAACAGCACGAACGCCGACAGATCGAGATGCTGGGTCAGCACGTGCAGGTTCCAGGCGCCGTCCGCCTTCGGCCGCAGGACGGCGTCTAGCCGCTCCGGATCGAGCGACTCCACCGTGCCGTCGGCGAGGACCCCCGCCGCGTGGACCACCGCAGTGAGCGGACGCTCGGCCGGGATGTCCGCCAGCAGCCCGGCGAGCCGCCGCCGGTCGGCGACGTCGCAGGCCACGTGGAGCACGTGCGCGCCGAGGCCGGTCAGCTCGGCCTCCAGCTCCGCGGCCCCGTGCCCGTCCCGTCCTGAACGGCTGACGAGGAGAAGACGCCTCACCCCGTGCGCCCGGACCAGATGCCGCGCGACCGACGCGGCCAGCGCCCCAGCGCCGCCCGTGATCATCACGGTCCCGGTCGCCCCGATCGCCGCCCTGCCGCCCGTCGCGGCTCCGTCCCCCTGCGGCCCCGACTCAGGGGACGCTCTGACCAGGCGCGGGGCGAGGAGCCGGCCATGGCGCACGGCGAGCTGTGGTTCGCCGGTCCCGGCCGCGGCCCGCAGGAGGCCCGCGGACGCGGCCGAGCCGTCGAGGTCGACGATCACGAAACGGCCCGGACTCTCGGACTGCGCCGTCCGGACCAGTCCCCACACCGCCGCGCCGTGCAGCGCCGGAACGTCCTCGTCGTCGCCGGCGGGGATCGCGCCCTCGGTGAGGACGACCAGCCTCGACGCGGCGAACGTCTCGTCGGCCTGCCAGCGCTGGAGCAGTTCGAGGACGTGTCCGGTGACGCGGCGGAGCAGAGCCGGCGGGTCGGTCCCCGCGTCCCCGGCGGGCGGCCAGGAGACGGCGACGAGATCCGGCACCGGCGCGCCGGCCCGGATCGCCGCCCGCAGCGAATCGAGGTCCGGATGGATCGGAACCGCCGCGTCCAGCCCCAGCCGTACAGCCGCCCCGGCGACCCGGCTCCCGCCCTCCGCACCACGGACGCCCAGGCCGGGGCCCTTCTCCGACCGCGAGTCCGGACCGGAGTCGCTTTCCGACCGCGGGTCCGGACCGGAGTCGCTTTCCGACCGCGGGTCCAGACCGGAACCGCCTGCCGGTCGGGGGTCCGGGCTCGGCAGGCCTGCGTGGAGCACCGCCCAGCGGGCGGGGGCGGGCGCGGAGGCCGGCACCGCGGTCCAGCGCACGCGGAACAGGGAACGGCGGTGCTCGTGGCGTGCGATGTCCGCCTCAGGAGAGAGCTCCCGCAGCGTCAGCGCTTCGACCTCGGCGACCAGGCCGCCGGTCATGGCGGCGAGGGCCAGCGCCACCGCGTCCCCCTCGGCCGGGGCCAGGCGCACGCGCAACTCCGTGGCGCCCGTTCCGTGCAGACGCACCCCCGCCCACGAGAAGGGCAGCCGAACGGCCCGCGCCAGGTCCGGAGCGGCGTCGAGGAGGTCCACCAGGAGAGGGTGGAGGGTGGAGTCGAGCAGCACCGGATGGACGCCGAAGCGCGGGGCCTCGTCGTGGAGTTCGGCCGGCAGGGCCACCTCCGCGTACCGGACCTCGCCGAGCCGCCACAGGGCGCGCAGGCCCTGGAACGCCGGACCGTACTCGTATCCGATGCCGGCGAGGCGCTCGTACACCTCGTCCAGCGGGACCTCTTCCGCGCCCGGCGGCGGCCACGCGTTCCCGGCGCCGGACGCCCACGAAGCCCCGTCCCCCGGGGTGCCCGACGAGACCACTGCCAAGCGCTCACCCGAGCCACCGGCCGGGGGCTCGCACCAGGTGCCGGCTGAGAGGACTCCCGAGACGCCAGCCGAGCGCTCCCCCGAGACTCCGGGCGAGGGCTCGCACATGCCACCGGCCGACGGCTCGCACAAAGTGCCGGTCAGAGGGTCCCCCGAGACTCCCGCCGAGGGGTCGCACATGGTGCCGGCCGACGGCTCGCACAAAGTGCCGGTCAGGGGATCTCCCGCAACTCCGGTCGAGGGATCGCGCGAGGTACCGGCCGAGGGGGCCCCTGAGGCGATGTCGGCCGATGGTGCCGGTACGGAGGCCGTGGCGTGCCGGGTCCATGGTGTCTGCTCGCCGGGCTCGGCCGAGTCCTCCGACGGACGCGCGTACACCGCCACCGTGCGCCCGCCGGACTGATCCGGGGCGCCCACGAGGACCTGGAGATGGACGCCGCCCCACTCCGGCAGCACCAGAGGCCTTTCCAGGACGAGGTCGTCGACCCGGTCGCATCCCGCCCGCCGCGCCGCGTGCAGCGCGAGTTCGGCGAAACCGGCCCCCGGGAACACGACCGTGCCGTGGACGGCATGGTCGGCGAGCCAAGGATGAGTGCGCCGGGAGATCCGCGCGGTGAGCATCAGACGGTCGTCGTCGGCCGGCGAGACCACGGCGCCCAGCAGCGGGTGATCCGCGGCCCGCAGCCCGAGCGATCCCGGCGAAGCGGCGTCCCGGACGGCCGGTTCCATCCAGAACCGCTCGCGCTGGAACGCGTATGCCGGCAGGTCGACATGCCGGCCGTCCGGGAACGCCTCGTCCCACCTGACGTCCACGCCGCGGACGTGGGCGTCCGCGGCGGACCGCAGGAAACGCCCGAGCCCCCCGTCGCCTCGCCGCAGGGTGCCGAGCGCGGCCCCCGCCTCGTCGCCGGCGGCCTCGTCCAGGATGCGCTGCACGTCCATGGTGAGCACCGGATGCGGGCCCGACTCGATGAACAGCCGCTGCCCCCGGGCCACGAGGCCGCTTACGGCCGCGTTGAACTCCACCGGATGGCGCAGGTTGCGGTACCAGTAGCCGGCGTCCAGCTCGGCGCCGTCGATAGGGCCGCCGGTCAGCGCGGAGTGGAACGGGATGCCGCCCGAGCGCGGCGTGACGGGCGCGAGCGCCTCGAGAAGCCGCTCGCGCAGCCGCTCGACGTGCGGCGAGTGGGAGGCGTACCCGACCGGGAGGCGCCGGATCCGTACGCCGGCCTCGTCGAGCGCGCAGGCGAGTTCCTCCAGCGCGGGCGGCTCCCCGGAGACCACCGTCGAGGCGGGGCCGTTGTCCGCGGCGATGCCCAGCCGACCGGCCCAGGGCTCGATCCACCGCTCGGCGTCCGCACGTGACAGGGCCGCCGACATCATGCCGCCGCTGCCGGACAGGGCGCGAAGCAGCTTGGCGCGCATGGCCACCACCCGGGCGCCGTCCGCCAGGGACAGTGCGCCCGCGACCGTCGCCGCCGCGATCTCGCCTTGCGAGTGGCCCACGACGGCGGCGGGTTCGACCCCGTACGCGCGCCACGCCGCCGCGAGCGACACCATCACCGCCCACAGTGCGGGTTGCACCACCTCGACCCGCTCCAGCGCGGCCTCGTCGTCGAGCACGTCGGGCAGGGACCAGTCCACGAACGGTTCGAGCGCCCGGCCGCACTCCTCCATCCGCCGGGCGAAGACAGGGACGGCATGGCCGAGCTCCACGGCCATCCCGGTCCACTGCGTGCCCTGCCCGGGGAAGACCATGACCGAACGACCGCCCGTGCGCACGCGCCCACGGTGGACGCCCGCCGCGGGCGTGCCGGAGACCACCGCGTCCAGGCCGCGCAGCAACTCGTCCTTGTCAGCGCCCACGACGACCGCCCGGTGGCCGAACACGGCCCTGCGGGCCAGGGTGAACCCGACGTCGGCGGCGCGCAGGGCGGGCTCGCCGCGAAGGCGGTCCCGCAGCCGGGACGCCTGGTCACGCAGGGCCTGCTCCCCTGCGCCCGAGAGCACCCACGGCAGAACCCGGGCATCGAGGACCTCCTCGGCGGCTCCGCGCCGGACGACCACACGTCCAGGGTCTTCGGGCTCGGGGACGACGAGCTCGGCAGCCGACTCGGGGTGGGCGGGTTCGAAGACGGACGACTCGGCCGCGCGTCGGTCCAAAGCAGGCGGGCCGGGGACGACGGGCTCGGAGGCGGACGGCTCAGAGGTGGATGGCTCGGCAGCGCGTCGCTCCGAAGCGGGTGGGCCGGGGACGACGGGCTCGGGGGCGGGGGGTTGCTCGAGGATGACGTGCGCGTTCGTGCCGCTGATGCCGAAGGACGAGACGGCCGACCGGCGGGGCCTGCCGGTCTCGGGCCAGGGGGCGTTCTCGGCGAGCGGCACGACGTGACCGCTGCTCCAGTCCACGTGGCGAGTGGGCTCGTCCAGGTGCAGGATCTTGGGCAGCAGCCCGTGACGCATGGCGAGCACCATCTTGATCACTCCGCCGACGCCGGCCGCCGCCTGGGCGTGCCCGATGTTGGACTTCATCGACCCGAGCAGGAGAGGCCGGTCCGCCGGCCGGGCCTGCCCGTAGGTGGCGAGCAGGGCTCCGGCCTCGATGGGGTCGCCGAGCGTGGTGCCCGTGCCGTGCCCCTCGACCGCGTCGACGTCCTCGGGGACGAGCCCGGCGTCGCGGAGCGCTTCGCGGATCACCTGTTCCTGCGCGGGACCATGCGGCGCGGACAGCCCGTTGGACGCCCCGTCCTGGTTGACCGCCGATCCGCGGACCAGCGCGAGCACCCGGTGACCGTTGCGCCGCGCGTCGCGCAACCGTTCCAGAACGACCAGGCCGGAGCCCTCCGCCCAGGCGGTGCCGTCGGCCGCCGCCGCGAACGACTTGCACCTGCCGTCCGGCGCCAGCCCGCGCAGCCGGGAGAACTCGACGAACATCTCGGGGGTCGCCATGACGGAGACGCCGCCGGCCAGCGCCAGCGAGCACTCCCCCTCACGCAGCGACCGCGCCGCCAGATGCAGCGCCACCAGAGACGACGAGCACGCGGTGTCCACGGTCACGGCGGGCCCGCGGAGGCCGAACACGTAGGCCAGCCTGCCGGACACCACCGCGGAGGTGTTGCCGGTCACCATGAGCCCTTCGACGCCGTCGGGGACGGTGTGCACGCGAGGGGCGTAGTCGTGGTGCATGACCCCGGCGAAGACGGCCGTCCGGGAGCCTTTCACCGACGCCGGGTCGATCCCGGCGTTCTCGAACGCCTCCCACGCGGTCGCCAGGAGCAGCCGTTGCTGCGGGTCCATGGCCAGCGCCTCGCGTGGGGAGATGCCGAAGAACGACGCGTCGAAGAGGGCGGCGTCGTAGAGGAAGCCTCCCTGGCGGGTGGAGGACTTCCCCGGCCGGTCGGGGTCGGGGTCGTAGAGGTCCTCAGTGTCCCAGCCGCGGTCGCCGGGCAGGTCGCCGATCGCGTCCGTGCCCGACGCGACGAGCCGCCACAGGTCGTCCGGTGTGGACACGCCACCGGGGTAGGCGCACGCCATACCGACGATGGCGATCGGCTCCTCCCGCCGGGCCAGGGCGGCCCGCATCCGCTGCGGCACGTCCGGCGCGTCAGCGGCGCGCACCACACCGGAGGCATCCTGCCCGCCCGGCTCCTCCGACGCGCCGTCCCTTCCGGACGCGTCCAGCGTGCCTGCCGCGCCGGGGGCCGGCTTGCCTTCCGCGCCGGGGACCAGGGTGCTCAGGTGGCGGGCCACCGCGAGTGGCGTCGGGCAGTCGAAGATCACCGTGCTGGGGAGGTGGCACCGTGTCGCCTCGCCGAGCCGTTCGAGGAACTCCTCGCTCATGAGTGAGTCGAAGCCGAGGTCCGCGAACGTGCGACCCAGGTCGACCTCACCGGGATCCTCGTACCCGAGGACGGCGGCCGCGTGCTCCAGCACAACCCCGACCAGTCCCCCCTCCGGCCCTCCAGACACCCCCGCTACTCCCGCCGCCCCCGCCGACACTTCAGACGACCCCACACCCACCGCTGGACCGCCGGCGGACAAGGCCACATCCGCCGCCGGCCTCACGGACAACGCCTCATCCGCTGCGGGTCGTCCAGATGGCGTCGCCTGGGCGGGGCGTGCCACCGACCGGTGTCCTTCACGGCCTTTGGTGTCGAGCCAATGGCGGCCGCGCTGGAAGGCATAGGTGGGGAGCGGGACCCGACGCGCGCCGAGGCCTGTGAACGCGGCCCGCCAATCGACGGGGACGCCGCGCACGTACATCTCGGCCAGCGCCCCGAGCACCGCCTCCGCCGCGGACGCGGTGGCGGTCGCGGTGAGGACCGCTCCTTGGGGCGGGCCGCCGGCCACTCTGCCGGTGTCACGGGCCGTCGTGCCGGCGGGAGCCACGATGACCGGTGCACGCCCGCCGGCCGGCTCGGCGACCAGCGTGGCACCCGCGGCCACCAGCGCGGCGGTCGCCGCCGACCGCGCCGGGCCCGGCGGCGGGCCGGCCCAGAACTCCGGGTCGCGCGCCTGTTCCGGTGTGACGAAGCCTCCGGCACGCGACGACCACAAGGGAACGCGCGGCGCGTCCAGTCCCACCTCGCGCGGCGCGCGGGCGCTCGGCCGTCCGGGCATCGCCACGAGCGCGGCGGCGTCCGCCAGGGAGAGCACCCCCGCGGCGTACGCGGCGGCGGGCTCACCGGCCGAATCGCCCGCCAGCAGGCCGGGGCGGACACCGAACGCCTCCATCACTTCGCAGAGCGCGACCTGCAGCGCGAACGCCGACGCGTCGGCATACGAAGCCGACCGATCCGGCATAGCGGCCTCTGCCGACCCTGCGAGGACCACGCCCACCTCCGACGGCCCCGCGGGGACCGCGTCCGCCTCTGACTGCCCCGCGAGGACCACTCCCGGCTCTGAGTGCCCCGCGAGGACCACGTCCGGCTCTCGTGACCCCGGAAGGAGCACGCCAGCCCCTGGCGATCCAGGCAGGACGACGACCGGTTCTGCTGACCCCGGAGGGAGGACGCCCGGGTTCGGCGGCTCCGGGGGGAGCGCATCTGGAACTGGTGGGTCGGCCAGGAGAACTTCGCGCAGGGGTCGTTCGCCGCGGCCGGGCATGGCGGCGTCCAGGTGCCGGCACACCTCGTCGAAGGCCGCCGCGAAAATGGGGAGGTCCCTGTACAGCTCCCGGCACACGCCCGACGGCAGGTCATCCCCTCCCGCGAACAGGAAGGCGACGCGCTGTCCCGGCTCCGCGACCTCGCCTGCGGACACCGGCCGACGCCCGGCCGCCGACGGCACCGCGCCGTCCGCGAGTGCCCGGAGCGCGGCGAGCAGGGCTTCGCGGTCGGGAACCACCAGGACGGCGCGATGCTCGAACGCGGTCCGGGTGGCCGCCAGCGAGTACCCGAGGTCCACCAGAGCGGCTTGCGGATGTTCCTCGACGTGAGCGCGCAGCCGGTCCGCCTGGGCGGACAGCGCGCCCGCGGTCCGTCCGGACAGCACGCACGCGATCCCCCGCCGTGCCTTCTCCGCGCCCCCGGAGAACGCCTCACCGGCCTCCGGCGGCGGGGAGTCGGAAGCCGACTCGGTCAAGGAAGCCGTCGGCTCAGCCGAAGGCGAAGAGGGCTCGGCCAGGGAAGCCGACGGCTTGGCCGAAGGTGGAAAGGGGGC